>JAFGVS010000055.1 GCA_016937865.1 Alphaproteobacteria bacterium | reverse complement strand
CAGAAAGCTCTCACGAGAATGCCGACTAATATTGAGTTCTGGGATAGTTATGGATGGGCTTTGTTCAAAAGGGGTGAAGTTGAAAAGGGCATTAATATTCTTGAAATCGCGATTCAAAGAGAAGGGGCGCATCCCGAAGTTTACGAGCATTTAGGGGATGCTTATGCTTCTGTTGGACGACAACGTGAAGCTATTTATATGTGGAAACGCGCCTTATTTTACAAAGATATTGGATTAGGTGTCAAAGATGTTGAAAAGATTGAATCAAAGATTACAGAGTCTTCTTTAAGATAGAAAAGGCCTCACTAATCTCTTTAAATTTTTCTTCTGTTTCTCCGCCTGTCATGTCAGGGTGAACACGTTTCACCCATTCTTTATATTTACTTTTTAATTCTTTTTCTGAAAATGGCCATTTGATCTCAAAAACAGCTAATGCTTTTTCTTCATTTGAACCTGCTTTAAATGGCGTTTTCTTTATTACGTGTCTTCCTAAAAGAGCAATAGGATCGTCTATGTTTTGAATATCTTCTGGCGTTAAACGGCGCGCATGTTGCCAAATAGGACGTTTTCCAAGACGCTCAGCCTCTTCTTCTTTTTGAAATTCAGCATCAGACATTCCCGCATAAAAATTCCAGTTTTTGTTATACTCTCGGACATGATTTAAACAAAACCAATAGTATTCTTTTAAAGAACGATCCTTTGGTGCTTTGTATTCTCCGGTCTTTTCGCAATTTGGGTGATCACATTTTCTTTTCATAGTTCTCTCTAAGATTTTAATGGTGGAGCGAATGGGACTCGAACCCACGACCTCTTGCATGCCATGCAAGCGTTCTAGCCAACTGAACTACCGCCCCAAAAATAGGGAAATATTCTAGAATATTTTTAGTAAAAAAGCAATGAATTCGTTGAGGCTTTGTTTCCTGAGCGGATAACTGCTGTAAATACATTCCATTCCCACCCAACATTAAAACTATCCAAATGTATTGCATTATTTACATTTAAACTCGCCATCACAGTATTTATTTCATTGAATGACATTTGTTTTTGAGACATCACAAAGATAATTTCATTTTGTGTATTCCACCCAATAACGGCACGGGTATTTTTTCCTGTGCCTGTTGTGTGATTTGATCCGTTAAGGCGAAAGATTGGACCAGACTGAATCGCCCATGCAACATTTGATGTTGTAAGAAGTGCATGATCTTTATATTCATATAAGAAAAAAGAACCGTCTTTATTTTGACCGAAAATACCGTTTTTAAGACCAAAATTTGTGCCTAGAAAACGCGATTGAGAAGGATCCTCCCACGATTTTATTTGAACACCATTTTCAATATATCCACCGGTAAGTGTTTGATTCGACTCAAAAAGAGGGCCGCTCACAAGTAAATGTTCATCTCCTGGGCCTAAAGGATTTGTTGCAGAAGCGATTTTTACTTTTTTATTTTTGATTGTAAAAACATCACAATCCATAAAGTCCTTTCTTGTAATGTCTTGCGCGCCAATAATCGGTGGTGTGGGATTAAGTTTATTTACAATATCTTGTGTTTTATCACTTACTTTTTTACTGTTATCCTTTGAAAGATTTCCCTGTTGGATTCCCATACCAATGGTCACACCTGCACCAATGTTTGATGCTATTGTTGTACCCAGAAAAAGATTTTTACGTTTGCGTTGTTTTTCAAGCTCTGCTTTAAGTTCTGTATTCTGTTGCTTGAGGGTATTATTTTGATTTAAAGCGATTTGTTTTTGTTGCTCGAGATTCATTACAGCCGGGGAATATGCAAATATCGTAATAGGAATAAACAGGCTTAAAAGGAGAAGAATTTTTTTCATAAGGAAAAGTATAACTGATTTTTGGATTTAACTCAAGACCTGAGCCTCAGCGGTGCTCGGGATAAAATAAAAGGTCGCAATTTCTGCGACCTTTTATTTTAATTTTCTTTCTTCTGTCGTTCTTTATACATAGCTTCAAAGTCGACAAGCGCCATGTTAAATGGTGGAAATCCACTTTCACTTGTGATGCGAGAAATCATCGCACGGACAGCTGGAAAGAGATATTGTGGCACCGTCACAAGAAGTGCTTCTTTACGTGCATCTTCTGGCATATTTAGCCCGACAAGACCACTATAAACAAGTTCGACCATAAAAATTGATTTCTCGTCTTTCTTTGTGGTGTTGTGAACTTTAGTAATGAGATCAACTGTGTAAAGATCATCATTTAGTTTTTTTACTTTAATATCAATATTCAGTTTCAAATTTGCTTCCACTGGCTCTTTATTGAAAAAGAGTTGTGGGCTATTTGGTGCTTCAAAAGAAAAATCTTTTATAAACTGTGAAATAATTGCCAAAGGTGGCTTTTGTTGTGTTGTTTTTTCGGTCATGTCAGAATCCTTATAGTGTGTTAAACGATCGAATTCTTTTATATATAGCATTCAATAAGACAAAAAACAACCGCAAAACACTTTTTTTAATGTTAATTCATGTCGGTTTAGCCAATAGACTCCTGAAATTATTTTTACTTTTTGAAAAAAAAGACTTGCGCGCGATTCGCAGATTCGCTAAAAAGGTATTAGGAATGATGTTTCATGGCATCATAGGGAAGAGAAGGAGATTTTTTCATGGTGCGCTACGCTCTCATGGGCATATTGCTTTTATTGGGCGCATGTGATACCGGACTTATTCGGCATAAGAATAAAGTCTATCTCGAGAAAGTCTCCTATTCAAATTTACCCGGTTGGGATAAAGACGACACACGCCATGCCTTTAAATCTTTTTTAAACTCTTGCCAAAAGATCAAAACCACTTCAACATGTTCGCAAGACAGCGCTATTTATCTGGATTGCGGTGCAATGAAAGATATTTGTGAAAAAGCACCTCAACAAAGTTTGTCTTTGTCTGAAACAAAAGGGTTTTTTGAGAAGTATTTTTATCCTTATAAAATCTCTGATCCTCAAACAGGAGAAATTGGCACCTTTACAGGATACTACCAACCATTCTTTAAAGGATCTCGTGCACGCACATCTTATTTTTCTGCACCAATTTATAGTCATCCAACAGATCTTACAAATGGAAGCACATATCTCACACGAAAACAAATTGAAGATTCCGGTCTAAATGGACGTGCAAACGTGCTTTATTGGACTCATCCCGTTGATTTGTTTGATTTACAAACGCAAGGATCTGGTGTCCTTCAACTTGAAAATGGTCAACAGGTTCAAGTTGGCTATGCGGGGAATAACGGTCACGAGTTTCAGAGTGTGACAACAGAAATAAAAAAACGTGGCTACAGCCCTTCTTTTACAGCACAAGGTGTTCTGGGTTGGCTTAAACAACAAAACCCTCAGATCGCCCGTGAAATCATGCAAACAAACCCACGCTATATTTTCTATCAAGAAAATTCAGAAGGTCCTTTTGGTGCCCTTGGTGTTGTTCTTACGCCACAACGTAGTCTTGCTGTTGACGAAAGTTATATTCCACTTGGTGCCCCAATTTTCCTTTCAACAACGGCACAAGGACATCCTTTTCAAAAGCTTATGATGACTCAGGAT
>JAFGVS010000054.1 GCA_016937865.1 Alphaproteobacteria bacterium | reverse complement strand
TTTTACGTATTCTACTCATTTTTGATCTCCTTTTTGATCTAAATTAGTAGCTTAACACACTGTCCGAATTTTTGGGACCACCTCTATCCTTTTTATGTTTATAACATAACACTACATAAAAAACTTTCATAAAAAAACTAAATTAATCTTTTTTTACTTAAAAAGTGTGTATTTTTTAAAAAGTTTGAAATATAATAACTTTACAAAAATTAAATCTACTATTCTTGAAAATCTGATCAAAGGTATCCAAAAGGTATCCAAATTTATAAAAACAAAAAAGCTTCAAAAAATGAAGCTTTATAAGTTATTGATTTTATTGATTTTATGTGGCGTACCCGGGAGGGTTCGAACCCCCAACCTCCTGATCCGTAGTCAGGTACTCTATCCAATTGAGCTACGGGTACAATTCTTTAAAGACTAACCGCCTTTGTTTTGTGTCTTTCGTGCAGGAGCAGCCGCAACATTCGCAGAAGCTGATTTTGCATCAATCTTTTTTGGCATTGGTTTTGCAGAAGTCAAATCTGATTTTTTCACATCAACTGCTGTTTCTTCTGTTTTTTCTGTCGTTTTTTCCACAGCGGCACGAGCTTTATCTTTCGCCCCGCGTGCGGCTTCATCACGATCAACCAATTCAACAATAGCAATCGGCGCCATATCTCCATAACGGAAACCAGCCTTTAAAACGCGTGTATAACCACCTGGGCGGCTTTCATAACGTTTTGCCAATGTATCAAACAATTTTTTAACTAAATCATCACTGCGCATAAAAGAAAATGCCTGACGACGTGCCGCCAATGTGCCTTTTTTACCAAGTGTAATCATTTTATCAGCAAAAGTACGTAAATCTTTCGCCTTTGGCAATGTTGTTTTAATTTGTTCATGTTCAATCAAAGCATTTACCATATTGGCAAACATCGCTTTACGGTGAGAGCTTGTTCTATTGAGCAAACGCCCTTTTATTTTATGACGCATAATTTAGTCCTTTTTGCTTGTAGTCCCAACGCGTGGAACGGATACGTTTTATATTTAAATCAGAACCTATAGGTAAGGATCTTCATGTTTTTTTGCAAGGTCTTCCAAATTTTCTGGAGGCCATCCTTCAACATCCATGCCTAAAGATAGGCCCATGTTTTCAAGTTGCATTTTAATTTCATTTAATGATTTACGTCCAAAGTTCGGTGTTTTCAACATATCATTTTCTGTTTTTTGAACCAATTCACCAATGTAAGAAATATCATCATTCTTCAAACAGTTATTTGCACGAACAGACAATTCAAGTTCTTCAACACGTTTCAGAAGTTTTTTATCAAATGGCAAGCCACTATCTTCTTCTTCATGTTTACCACCAGCAACTTCCGGATCATCAAAATTAATAAACATCGTGAACTGATCAACCAAAATACGTGAAGCCAAAGCAACCGCTTCTTCTGCTGTAAGGGTTCCGTTTGTTTTAATCGACAATGTTAATTTATCATAATCTGTATTTTGTCCAACACGTGCATCAGTCACCTCAACAGCAACTTGACGTACAGGAGAGAAGATTGCATCCACTGGAATATAACCAACAGGCGCATCATTAATTTTATTTGCTTTAGCTGGTTTATAACCTTTACCTGTCGTTACAAAAAATTCAACATCTAAAGAACCTTTTTCATCCAAATTACAAAGAACAAAGTCTTTATTCACAATTTCAACATCTGAACTAGATTCAATCATGCCAGCCGTAACCGCTTGTGCACCTTTGACTTTCAAACGAAGTTTTTTCAAACCTTCTGTGTGTTGTTTCACAACAACTTCTTTAAGATTAAGCACAAAATCTGTTAAGTCTTCAAGCATACCAGGCAAAGAAGTAAATTCATGCATGGCACCTTCAATCTTAAAACCAATAATAGCAGAACCTTGCAAAGAAGATAAAAGAACGCGACGAAGCGCGACCCCTAAAGTTTGCCCATATCCTTTTTCCAAAGGAGAAGCAACAAGAAGGGCTTCATGAGAAGCACCATCTTTTTCCTTAATATCAACTTTTTCTGGTTTTATAAGATCTTTCCAATTTAAATCAATCACTTCAGCACCCTCTTTTTTTAGATGAAATTAGGTTTATAACAAATCTTAAACGCGACGCGCTTTCTTTGGTCGACACCCGTTATGTGGAATTTTTGTAATATTTGTGATTGCACCAACTTTTAAACCAGCCGCACCAAGTCCACGAATAGCCGCTTCGCCACCGCCACCTGCACCTCTAACTTTAACATCAATGTTTTGCAATCCCATTTCCATACCTTTACGCGCAACAACGTCTGCCGTAATCTGAGCGGCATAAGGAGTTGATTTTTTAGCACCCTTAAAGCCTTGACCACCTGCAGTTGCCCAAGCAACAACGTTTCCTTGCATATCGGTTACCGTAATACGCGTATTGTTAAAAGTGGCCAAAACATGGGCAACACCGGAAACAATATTTTTCTTAACTTTTTTCTTTTTTGCAACAGCCATATCAAACCCTTACTTTATTTCTTTTTCCCGGCAATAGCAACAGCTTTACCTTTACGAGTACGTGCATTATTACGTGTATTTTGACCACGCACAGGAAGTTTCATTGAATGACGCATCCCACGATAGCAACGCAAATCTTGCAAGCGTTTAATGTTCATAGCCACTTCACGACGAACATCCCCTTCAACAGGAACATTTTTATCAATATAAGTTCGAAGACTTAAAACATCGGCGTCAGACAAATCTTTTACACGTGTAACAGAATTGATTTTTGTCTTTTCACAAATTTCTTTCGCAGTCGTTTGACCAATCCCAAAAATAGACGTCAATGCGACGTAAATTGGTTTTTCTCTTGGAATATTCACCCCTGATATACGGGCCATACTATTTCTCCTTTAATTCTCAAAGTCTTGGCTCAAGACTCCAAGTATTACATAAATTAAGCTCCGACTATGATAAAGATATTTTTCCAAGAGTCAATCGGAAATGTCGCTTTACCCTCATAAAATCAGAGTCTTCTTAATTTTTATCCGAGTTTCCTTTAATCTCACTGTTTTTAAAAACTTTTTCTTTAATTTCTTTAAAAACCTCACTCGGGGATTTGTTCGCATCAATGCGAACAAAATTATCTTTATTTTCATAGAAAGATAAGGCTTTTACAATCGTATTCCGATAAAGAGCCAAGCGTTTTTCAATTGTTTTTTCCGTATCCGAAGGTCGGCGATAAAATTCTTTTGATCCGCAAACATCACAAACACCTTCGCGTTTCGTCGGTTTAAAAAAATCATTATACATCACATGACAGTGGCGACATTCAAAACGACCCAAAACGCGTTTTTTCACAACTGATTCATCTAAATCTAAAAGAATCACTTTTTCAATTGTGTGATTTTTTTCTTGAACATATTGTTCCAAAAAAGCAACCTGAGCTTCATTTCGAGGATAACCATCCAATAAAACATTACTTGTAGGATCTAAAGCTTCCAAAAAAGAAACAACAATTGCATTCGTACTATCATCTGGAACTAATGTACCAACATCAATCAAAGCTTTTGCTTTTTTTCCAATTTCTGTACCAGCTTCAATTTCTGCGCGGAAAATTTCGCCTGTTGAAAGATGAACCGCATTTGGCAAGAATTTTGTAATGAGACTCGCTTGTGTGCCTTTGCCACTCGCGAGGGAACCGGAAAATATATAGAGTTTCATATAAGCTCTTTTTATCGAAAACGTTTACTACGATTTAGTTTTTTAAGAACGCTTTCATACTGTTGCGTCATCATTTGCGCTTGAATTTGAGAAAAAGTTTTCAAAATAACATTACAAACGATCAAAAGGGTTGTCCCGCCCAGATAAAAAGGCACAGACATTTGCGTAATCAAAATATCCGGCAACAAACAAATCCCAACAAGATAAGCCGCACCAATCACCGTTACACGTGTTAAAATATGATCCAAATAAGAAGCTGTTTGTTCTCCTGGACGAATACCTGGAATAAAACCACCAGACTTTTTAATATTGTCTGAAGTATCTTTTGGATTAAACACAATCGCTGTATAGAAGAAACAAAAGAAAGCAATCAATACGGCATATAAAATCATATACCCTGCAGATCCATGTTGTAAATATCCAACAGCTTTTTGTAACCAAAGCGGCGAAGAGTCATCTGACACAAATTTCACAATTGTCGCAGGCATTAAAATCAACGAGCTGGCAAAGATAGCCGGAATAACATCTGCGGTATTTATTTTCAAAGGGATATAGGAACTATTTGACTGTGCAGGCATACCGGCCGCCATATTCCGTTTTGGATAATGGACCTGAACACGACGTTCAGCTTGCTCAAAGAAAGAAACAATCCAAATAGAAAGAAAAGTAAGTCCTAAAAGAAAGACAATCGCAAGCGGGGAAAGCTGTCCAACTTTTCCAAGCTCAATTGTTTTCGTTAAAGCACTTGGAAGATTCGCAATAATACCCGCGAAAATAATCAAAGATGCCCCTTGACCAAAACCACGTTGCGTAATTTGTTCACCCAACCAAACAACAAACATCGCCCCAGCGGTTAAAGAAACAACCGTAGACATTCTAAAGAAAAATCCAGGACTATAAACAGCCGCCACACCATTAACCGCATAACCTTCAAGACCAATGGCAATTCCATACGCTTGAACAACCGCAATTAAAACCGTTAAATAACGCGTATATTGATTGATTTTTTGATAGCCAACCGCGCCTTGTTCGCGAAGGGCTTTAAGTTCCGGAGTAACCGCAACCATTAACTGCATAATAATAGAAGCCGAGATATACGGCATGATATTCAAAGCAAGCACAGCCATCCGGGACAGCGCACCTCCAGTAAACATATCAAACATACCCAAAATACCAGATTGATCATCAAACATATGGGCCAAAACAGAAGCATCAACACCAGGGAGTGGAATAAAAGAACCAATCCGGTAAATAATCAATGCAAAAAGGGTGAATAACAATTTGTCCTTCAACCCTCCTTTTGTAAAACTCGATAAAGCGTTAACCATGTATCTTCTCTCTTTGTTATCCTCTGTTATCTTTTAACAGCTGTTTTTCCTGTACTTGGTCCTTGTTTTGGCAGAGCGATAAATTTAATTTCACCACCCAATTTTTTCATTTTTTCAACAGCAGACGCAGTCGCGTGATGGGCTTCAATCTTCAATACTGTTTTAAGATCACCCTGTCCTAACAAACGTAACACATTTGCTTTTTTAGGTGCAACGCCTTTTTCTTGCAATAAAGCCAATGAAACAGTGTCTTTAATTTTTTTGGCATCAACCAAAACTTGAAGTTCTTTCAAATTAAGTGCAAACGCCTTTTGAGAAAAAGCCCCATTTTTAAATCCACGTCTTGGAATAGAACGCCAAAATGGAAGAGGACCACCAATAAAACCAAGCAAAGAAACACCTGAACGTGATTTTTGACCTTTATGTCCACGACCAGCCGTTTTTCCTTTTCCAGAACCAATCCCACGCCCAACGCGTTTAGCTGATTTAGACGCTTTTAAAGCAGAAAGTTCATTCAATTTCATCGTTTATATTCCTTGTGTATTCTTTTTTAAACAGTCGTTGTTTTTTCTTCGCGATTTTTGACAATGTCTGTCACACGTTTACCACGACGCATTGCCACCTTTTTTGGAGACTGCATCATTTCAAACGCTTTAAAAGTCGCTTTAATCATATTATGTGGGTTTTGAGATCCAATCGATTTTGAAACCACATCAGAAATACCCAAAACATCAAAAATAGCACGAATCGCACCACCGGCAATAATACCTGTTCCAGAAGGAGCAGAACGTAAAACAACTTTAGCGGCACCAAAACGTGCAATCAAATCATGATGCAACGTACGACCTTCGCGCATTGGCACATGAACCATCGTTCTTTTAGCTTGTTCTTTCGCTTTTTCAACAGCTTGAGGCACTTCACGTGCTTTTCCCGTACCATATCCAACGTGACCATTTTTATCACCAATCACCACAATTGCTGCAAAAGACATGTTTTTACCACCTTTTACAACTTTTGTCACACGATTGATATGCACCAAACGATCAAACAAACCATCATCTTTTTTAGTATTTTGAGCCATTTTTGCCATGCTATACTTTTCCTTTTTTAGAATTTCACGCCTGCTTTACGAACACCATCCGCAAAAGCTTTAACACGTCCATGATAAAGGTAGCCACCTCGATCAAAATAGAAATCTTTTAATTTTGCTGCTTTGATTTTTTCACCCAAAGCCAAGCCAAGTGCTTCTGCACCTTTTGTATTTCCGCCGTCTTTAAATGCTTTTTGCATAGAAGAAACAGAAGCAATCGTTAAACCTTTTGTGTCATCAATCAATTGAGCACTAAAATGTTTACTCGAGCGCAAAACAGATAAGCGTAGCTTGCCTGGATTTATTTTCTTTAAGTTCCAACGCATACGAAAGCGACGTTTCAAAAATGATTTTTTATTCTTATCCATGGTTATAACCTATTTTTTCTTACCTTCTTTGCGACGAACAAAAGCGCCTTTAATGTGAATCCCCTTACCTTTATATGGTTCAGGTGGACGATATTTTTGAATCTCACGAACAATTTGCCCAAGATCTCTTTTACTAGCAGAAGTTAACAATAGCCCAGCAGGACCTTGTGCTTCAGCTTTAACTGTTTCTGGCAATTCAAAATCAACATCATGTGAAAATCCAAGAGTCATTTTCAATGTTTGACCTTGCACCTGCACTTTATATCCAACACCTTTGAATTCAAGCTCTTGCTTAAAACCTTCCGAAACACCAATATTCGCATTATTCAAAAGAGAACGCATCGTTCCCCACATTGCGCGAGAAAAAGTGTTTTCTTTATCCACAGGAGTTACAACAATTTCTGTATCGTTCTGCTCTACTTTTACAGCAGAATTCAAAGCAACATCCACAGTGCCATTTTTTCCTTTAAAAGACATAACATCACCATTTAACGCAACAGTAACGCCATCTTTTAAAACAACAGGTAATTTTCCTACGCGAGACATTTTTTATACTCTTTTCTTTTATATTTAGATAGTGCCTAAAATACGGAACACAACACTTCACCACCCAATCCATCTTGACGTGCTTTTGCATCTGTCATAAGACCTTTAGAGGTGGAAACAACGGCAATACCCAATCCATTATAGATTCTTGGCAATTCACCAGCTTTTGAATAAACACGACATCCTGGTGTGGAAATACGTTTAAGCTCATGAATAGCAGGTTTGCCTTCAAAATATTTTAATTGAATTTCAAGATTATCAATTCCAGTCCGAACCGTTTGTTTTTCGAACCCTTCGATAAATCCTTCTTCTTTCAAAACAGATAATACATTTTGGCGAAGCATCGAAAACGGACAAAGAACAGTTTTTTTGTTCGCCTTTAATCCATTCCGAATACGCGTTAACATATCACCAACTACATCTGAAATCATCATTATTTTTTATCCTTACCAGCTTGCTTTTTTCATTCCAGGAATTAAGCCATTGTTAGCCAAGTCCCGTAATTGTATACGACAAAGTTTAAATTTACGATAAACACCTTTACCACGACCCGTTAATTGGCAACGATTATGCAAACGCACACGCGTTCCATTACGAGGCAATTTTGCCAATTTTTGTGAAGCTTCAAAACGTTCTTCTGGATTTGCATTACGATCGCGTGCGACAGTCAAAAGCGCATCGCGCTTTGGTTGATAACGTTTTACCAACTTTCTACGTTTCAAATCTCTGGGTAACATGCAAGCTTTTGCCATATCAACTTATCTCCTAACTCTTAAACGGGAATTGAAACCCGACCAAAAGTGCTTTTGCTTCTTTATCTGTTTTTGCTGTCGTTGCAACAATGATGTCCATTCCACGAAGAATATCCATTTTATCATAATCAACTTCAGGGAAAATCAATTGTTCTTTAATCCCAAAAGCATAATTCCCATTACCGTCAAAACTTTTTGCATTTAATCCACGAAAATCTCGAATACGTGGCATCGCAACATTCACAAGACGATCCATAAAGTCATACATGCGGGCCCCACGAAGGGTTACTTTAACACCAACAGGCATACCTTCACGTAATTTAAAGGTTGCTTCTGATTTTTTAGCATGACAAATAACAGGTTTTTGCCCTGAAATAGCTGTCATATCAGAAACAGCACCGTCAATTTTCTTTTTATCCGTAACCGCTGCACCAACCCCCATATTTAGAACAATTTTATCTAAACGTGGAATTTCCATTTGGTTTTTATATCCGAATTCTTTTTGTAAAGAATCACGAATTGTTTTACGGTAAAAATCTAATAATCTTGCAGTTCGCATTTTTTAACCTTCTTTTACGCAATCACTTCGCCGGTGCGTTTTGAAATTCTTACTTTTTTGCCATCTTCTAAAACTTTATAGCCAACACGCGTTGGTTTTTTATCTTTAGGATCCAACAAAGCCACATTAGACAGATCGATTGGAAGTGGTTTTTCCACAATTCCAGGAGCTTGTGTCTGAGTTGCTTTTTGATGTTTTTTAACAACATTCACACCCTCAACAAGCACTTTTTTATCTTCTGGGAAAGCTTTAAGAACAAGCCCTTCTTTGCCTTTGTCTTTTCCAGCCAAGATTTTAACGATGTCGCCTTTTTTAATCTTCATTTTTCTGTCCTTATAATACTTCTGGAGCCAATGAAACAACTTTCAAAAATCCGGCCGCACGCACTTCACGAGCAACAGGACCAAAAACACGTGTTCCAACTAATTCTTTTTTGTCGTTCAAAATAACCGCGGCATTTGTATCAAAACGGATCGCAGACCCATCTTTACGTTTATGCTCTTTTCTAACACGAACGATCAAGGCACGTTTCACT
The DNA here is from genome assembly GCA_016937865.1 of Alphaproteobacteria bacterium. Taxonomy (GTDB): domain Bacteria; phylum Pseudomonadota; class Alphaproteobacteria; order Rs-D84; family NBLK01; genus NBLK01. The sequence continues at coordinate 4,949 of JAFGVS010000054.1, read as the reverse complement.
TCACCTTTTTTAATTTTTCCACGTGGAGTAGCTTCTTTCACAGACACAACAATAATATCTCCAAGGCCTGCGGTACGACGATGTGATCCACCCAATACCTTAATACATTGAACTTTTTTTGCCCCTGAATTATCGGCAACATCTAAACGGGTTTGCATTTGTATCATTGTTTAACTCGCTTTTTTTCTTCTACAAAAACCTCAAAAGATTTTTTCTTTGAACGTGGTGCTGATTCACGGATCGCAACAAGATCCCCAACTTTGCAAGCATTTGCTTCATCATGAGCGTGATATTTCTTATGTGTCCGGATATATTTTCCGTACAAAGGATGTTTAAAACGACGTTCGACTTCAACGACAACCGTTTTATCCATTTTATCACTAACTACTTTTCCTTGTAAAATTCGTTTCGGCATTACGCATTTTCCTTTTTCTGTTTCACAGAAATTTCAGTTTCAACACGCGCAATATCGCGTGTAACCTGCTTCATCATGTGCGGTGTGGCTAATTGCCCACTAGAGTGTTGAAATCGAAAATCCATTAATTCTTTTTTCAATCCATCTCTTTTCGTATAAAGTGCATCAATCGACATTGATTTTAATTTTAAACAATCTTCTTTTGTTAACATTACATATCCCCTATACGCATCACAACTTTTGACTTAACTGGCAGTTTTGCAGCAGCCAAAGCCAAAGCCTGGCGTGCAACATCTTCTTTAACACCATCAATTTCGAACATAATTCGACCCGGCTTAACACGGACAGCCCAATATTCAATTGAACCTTTTCCTTTACCCATACGGACTTCAGCCGGCTTCTTTGACACAGGCACATCTGGAAAAATACGTATCCAAACTTTACCTTGTCGTTTCATAAAACGTGTCAAAGCACGACGTGCAGCTTCAATTTGACGTGAAGTAACACGCTCTGGCGTTGTCGCTTTCAGCCCAAAAGAGCCGAAAGAAAGACTAGATCCAACATAGGCTTTCCCGTGGATACGTCCTTTAAAAGCTTTACGAAATTTTGTCTTTTTTGGTAATAACATTACGCAACCTTCTTGGCTTCTTCTTTTTTATCTTGTGAGGCAAATTCACCGCGGTAAATCCAAACTTTAACACCAATGATTCCATAGGCAGTCAAAGCATTTGCTGTTCCATAATCAATGTCTGCACGCAAAGTATGCAAAGGCACTTGACCTTCCAAATACCATTCTGTACGCGCAATTTCAGCACCATTTAAACGTCCAGCCACAGCAACACGAACCCCTTTAGCACCTGCACGGAAAGCATTTTCCATCATACGTTTCATCGCACGACGGAAAGAAACACGACGTTCCAATTGTTGCGCCACGTTCCAGGCTGCCAAAGTCGCATCTAAGTCTGGGCGACGGACTTCTTTAATATTCAAAACAAGTTCACTACTTGTCATGGATTGTAATTTCTTCTTTAATTTTTCAATATCTTCCCCTTTTTTCCCAATAATAATACCAGGACGGGAAGAGAAAATAGTAACATGAGCCCGTTTTGCAGGACGTTCAATTAAAATACGTGCAATGCCCGCACTTTTTAATGTTTTTTCAACATAAGAACGGATTTTAAAATCCTCTAACAGCTGATCCCCATAACCTTTGTTCGCAAACCATTGCGAATCCCAGCGACGATCTGTTCCTTTTACACCAACGCGCAATCCAATCGGGTTCGTTTTTTGGCCCATTACTTATCTTCCTTTTTTACAGTTTTTTTCTGATTTTGCTAATTTCTTTGCAACAACCTTTACAGGGGCTTGCTCAGCAACAATAATCGTTAAATTTGAAAAAGGCTTTAAAATACGATGCGCTTGACCGCGAGCGGCTGGGCGAATACGTTTTAAGGTCATCGCTTTTCCAACATATGCCTCAACAACGACAAGCTTTTCTGCGTTCATACCATGCGTATTTTCAGCATTTGCAATTGCAGACATGAGTGCTTTTTTAACAGCCCCTGCAATACGCTTTTTTGAAAACGTCAGCAAATTAAGGGCGTTCCCAACGGCTTTATTTCGAATCGTTCCAGCAACAAGATTTAACTTTTGCGGAGACGTCTTAATCATTTTAACAAAACAACGAGCTTGCTTTTCCATATCTACTTCTTCTTCGCTTTTTTATCTGCGCCATGTCCATAATAGGTACGTGTAGGCGCGAATTCACCTAATTTATGTCCAACCATGTCAGCAACGACAAGCACAGGCACAAATTTGTTTCCATTATAAACAGCCATCGTCAACCCTTCCATCATCGGCAAAATGGTTGAAGAACGCGACCAAGTTTTAATTGGTTTGCGATCATTTACTTCTGCTGCTTTTTTCACTTTTTTCAAAAGTGAAGGGTGAACGAAAGGACCTTTCCATACTGAACGAGCCATCTATATTTCCTTTTTATTTTTTCGCTTTATGACGAGAGCGAATAATAAACTTAGTTGTTATTTTATTACGGCGTGTCTTAACACCACGAGCTAATTTCCCAGTCGGAGATTTTGGATGACGTCCAAAATTCTTTCCTTCACCACCACCAAGTGGGTGATCAACCGGATTCATAACAGTACCGCGTGTATGAGGACGAATCCCTTTCCAACGGTTACGACCAGCTTTTCCTAGCTTTACATTTCGGTTATCCGCATTAGAAACAGCACCAACTGTCGCCATACATTCCCCATGAACAAGTCTCATTTCAGCAGAACCAAGCTTCAACTGAATATAATCTCCGTCACGCCCAACAATTTGAGCATAAACCCCAGCAGAACGAGCCAATTGACCGCCCTTGCCTTTTTTCAATTCAACATTATGAACAAGTGTACCAACAGGAATGTTTTTCAATAACATTGCATTCCCAGGCTTAACATCAGCTTTTTCAGAAGCAATCACCTCTGCACCAATTTCTAATTTTTGTGGTGCTAAAATATAAGCTTTTTCTTCATCTTTATACGTAATCAACGCAATAAACGCAGTACGATTCGGATCATATTCCAAACGATCTACCGTCGCAGACATATCCATTTTTTGACGCTTAAAATCAATTAAACGGTAACGACGCTTATGCCCACCACCTGTATTCCGAGCCGTCAAACGACCGCCACTATTTCGTCCACCACTACGATTCATACCTTCTGTTAAAGGCTTATACGGAGTCCCAGAGTGTAGAACAGAACGATCAACGAGCACGACACCGCGTTGTCCAGGAGTAGTAGGTTTTAATTTCTTTAACGCCATTTCTTTATCTCTTACGCCTTTGCTAATTCAATCTTTTCACCTTTGGCCAAACGGACATAGGCTTTTTTCACATCTTTCCGTGTACCAACTTTGCCACGAAAACGTTTTGTTTTTCCTTTAAGGTTAAGAATATTAACCCCTTCAACTTTTACATCATAAATAGCTTCAATAGCTACCTTGATAACATTCTTTGTTGCACGCGGGTCAACAACAAACGCCACATGTCCATTTTCAGACAAGGCTGTTGTTTTTTCAGTAATCAAAGGACGAAGCAGAACGCCGTACATCCATCCTTGAATTTGTTTTTTCACTTTATCCGCCATCATAAACTCTCTTAGTTAGTCAATCTTGTTTTCAAAGCATCAACTGCTTCTTTTGTTAAAACCAATGCTTTATGGTTTAAAATATCATACACATTCGCTCCCATTGTTGGAAGAATATCCGCATGTTTAATATTTGAAACACCACGCGCAAAGTTCACATTCAATTGAGCCCCATCAATACAAAGAACTGAATCAAAGCCAATTGTTTTAAAACTTTTCGCCATATCTTTTGTCTTAATGTCTTTAACATCAGACAAATCAAGAATCTTTAAATCTTTTGAGGCAACCTTAGCAGAAAGAGCCATTTTCAAACCTAATTGACGCACTTTCTTTTGAAGTTTAATATCATGAGAACGTACAACCGGCCCAAAGACAACCGCACCACCGCGCATATGAGGCCCATATTTAGACCCTTGACGCGCATTACCCGTTCCTTTTTGAGAAAAAGGTTTCTTAGTTGTTCCTTTAATATCACCGATTTGTTTTACTTTGTGTGTCCCAGCACGTGCTTTTGCACGTTGCCACAAAACAACACGTTGTAAAATATCTTGACGAACGTCTACACCAAAAATATCTTTTGGCAAATCAACAGAACCAACAACTTTGTTATCTAAGTTAATTACATCAATTTTCATTATTCTTGTGCTCCTGCTTCTTCTTGTGCCGCAGCTTCTTTAGCAACCTCTTTAACTTGAGCCGCAGCTTTAAGACCTGCAGGCATTGGAACGTCTTTTGAAAGAGGCTTTTTAACAGCATCCTTCAAGCGAATCCATGAGTTTTTATGTCCTGGCACAGCACCTTTAATCATCAAAAGACCTTGCTCCACATCCATATCATGCACGACAAGATTTTGAATCGTCATTTGTTTTGCACCCATTTGACCAGGCATTTTTTTACCTTTAAAAACTTTACTCATCCCTTGTTGCCCTGTCGATCCAATAGAACGATGTGACAAAGAGATACCATGAGTTGCACGCAACCCACCAAAATTCCAACGTTTCATACCACCGGCAAAACCTTTACCTTGCGTAACAGCCGTTGCATCGACTAATTGATCTTTTACAAAATGTGAAACAGATAATTCTGATCCAACAGGAACAACACAATCTGGAGACACACGGAATTCATACATTTTTTGTGGCGCAGTTAAGTTTGCTTTTTCAATGACAGCACGTTGCGGCTTATTTAAACGCTCTGCTTTTTGAACACCCGCAGTCAAACAAACAGCATCATAGCCATCTTTATCCGCCTGGCGAACAGTTGCAACGCAGCAATTTTCTACCTTTAAAAGAGTAACAGGAACTTCTTGTGCGTTTTCATCAAACACACGTGTCATTCCAATTTTTTTTGCAATCAAACCACAGCGCATCATCGTATCCTTACAA
>JAFGVS010000053.1 GCA_016937865.1 Alphaproteobacteria bacterium | reverse complement strand
TTACGTTTGTCGCGATAAATATAAAAGCCACCGTTAAAAAAGATTTTAATATAGACATTAATTTTCTCCTTCTTTTCGGAAGGAACTTTATTACATTTACGTTTTATAGTCAAATAAAAAAACACTTGCATTCATTTTTTTATATGCCATAATTAAATCAAACGATCGTTTAAATTTTAAAGATGGATTAACTATATGCTATTGAGGGCCTTTTTAATTTCTTTGTTTTTTTTAACTGGTTGCGCTTCTGATCCTGATGTTCCAACAACTGCTGTTGATCCTGTTTTAGAAACGGCAGACACACCCCTTTCTGCAGAAAAAAAGCGCTCTATTCGCCCTTCTGAATCCAATCTCCCTATTTTCATTCTAACGGAACAAAGTTTACGCGATTTAATTAAAGATCAAGCCCCGCCTTCGTTAAAACGAATCGAAAGCGCGTATTTGCGTGCCGCCCTTGATTCCGAAACCTTGGCCGAAAAATATGCCCTCACTTTTGAAGGCGAATCACGCTATTATAATTCAAATGAAGCGCCGTTTTTTATTTATGCCCCGGTTGTTTCCCCTGTTAAATCAGCCTCTATTGGTTTCTCTAAATCTTTTTCTACTGGCATGAAAGTTGGTGTCTATAATACGTGGGAGGAAAAAAAGTTTTCTTCTTTTGGGGTTCATGGACGCAACAGTGCCTCTGTTCGATTTGAAATGGATCTTTTTAAAAATCTTTTTGGTCGCAAAACGCTTTCAGAATTAAATAATGCCACCTTAGAGCGCGAGATCTCTTTAAAAGAAAAAGAAATTGCGACGCGGACTTTTTCTATTGCCGTTGAAAAACTTTATTGGAATTTGGTCACCACGCAAGAACATATTTCTCTTTTGGAAGATCTAATTAAATCCATTGAAAAACAAACCCTTGATGTGAAGCGCCGTTACAACAGTGGCGTTGCTGATTCTGGCGATCTGGCGCGCCAAAAAGCCTCTTTGGCTTCGTATCGCTCTGAAATGTTAAATTTGGAGTATCAAAAAGAAAGCCTGCATCAAGAAATGAAGGAAATGATTCCTTTCCTTTCCGATAAAGACATTGTTTTAGGTGAATATGATTTAATACAAAAAGAAGTCGATACTTTGGACTTAATTAAACGCATTCTTGAACTTAAAGAGACCCCACTTGATTTGACTTCTTATGATGAAATTTCCTCTCTGTTGACAGAGGCTAAAGAAGAACAATTGGATGCCGATGCGACCCATTCCGATTTAGATATTTCTTTTTATAGCGAATACACCCATATGGCAGATGATCCCGATTTTTCAACGGCTGTCTCTGAAATGCAGGATGATGGCGAAGAAAGCTATGCTTTTGGTGTTAAATTTAGCGTGCCTTTAACGGGTGAAAAACGTAAGAGCGAACGCCTGAAAAAACGAATCTCTAACTTAGAATACGACTCACGAAAAGAAGATATTGATGCCAAATTAAATGCCTATCATTTCCAAACGCAACGCATGTTACTCCTTTTGGAAGATTTTTTGGCAAAACAAAAAGACAAGACAGAAAACCTTGAAAAAACGATGCGCTCTACCCGTTTGAAATATGGACAGGCTCGTGCAGAGCTCCGCGATCTTATTGCCGATCAAGATCTGTATCTACGCACAGCAATGTCTGAAATTGATGGTAAATTATTTGTGATCCAACGTGTATTGGATTATTTAACTGTTTTTACAAAAATGAGAGATTAAAGATACTGACATGACAAAGCTTGTTTCCTTTTTTACAGAAAATTTAAAATTGACCTTGGTCTTATCTTTATTCATGATCTTTATTGGCGTTGTGGGGTTGCAACGCATGAAAGCCGAGACCTTCCCGTCTGTGGATTTCGCGACCGCCATTGTTACGACGGTTTACCGTGGTGCCTCTGGATCCACAATTGAAACGAAAATCACCAAACCTATTGAAGATGAAATCCGAACCGTTCGTTATATTAAGGATGTTAAATCTGTTAGCCAGCCAGGGATTAGTCGGATTATTATTCGTCTTGATATGGATGCCTCTGGAATCGATATTCCGCAAACCATGGGGGATTTACAGCGCGCCATTGATCGGGCTGCGGATCTACCTAAAGATTTGGAAAACAAGCCCGCCTTTTTCGAATTAAAATCTGAAGAATTCCCTGTTTTAATGATTGCTCTTTCCGGAGACCCAGCCTATACACGCGAAGAACTTTCTGATACTTTAAAAGATTTTATTGAAGAAAATAAAGATGTTAAAAGCGTCGGCCTGGAAGGATACAGCGACCGTGAATTCCAAGTCATTTTAAACGCCAATTCCATCCAACAAAAGTATGTTGGCATTAATGAAATCTTGGACAAAATTGCGACCCGCAATCTCAACATTCCAACTGGAATTCTTAAAGGCGATGGCATACAAAAATTAACGCGCGTTGAAGCCACCGTTACAAATCTAGAAGATTTAGAAAATCTGGTCGTTCGATCCACCTTTTCGGGTGGCCTGTTAAAAATTAAAGATTTGGCAACGGTGCAAGATTCCCGCAAAGAAAAAAACCTAATGACGGGTTATAATGGACGCCCAACGACGGTTCTTTCTGTTACCAAAAAAGCGGGCGTTGATACTAATGAACTTGTCGCGGATGTTAAACAAAAACTAAATTCTTTTTCTAAGAGACACCCTGAATTTGACTTTAAAATTTTCTATGACGAGTCCACTAAAATCACGTCTCGTTTACATATTTTAATGAATAACGCCATTTCTGGATTGATCGTTATTATTTTAACTCTTTTCTTTTTTCTTCCTTGGCGCACAGCAATATCAACCTCTCTTTCCCTGCCCATTGCGCTGATGGCGACCCTTGGTGTGATGGCCTTTATGGGCGTAAACTTAAATACGATGACCATTTTAGCTTTGGTTATCGCCCTTGGTATGCTGCTGGATGACAACGTCGTTATTGCTGAAAATTTTGTCCGTTTGCGTGAGCAAGGGAAATCTCGCTTTGACGCGGCTGTGACTTCTGTTAAAAAACTATGGTTACCCATTACGGCGACGGCGCTGACAACCATCGCCGCTTTTTTACCGATGCTGGTAACAAAAGGGATCATGGGGCGTTTTATTCAATGGATTCCGATCACCGTTTCGCTGGCCTTAACCCTTAGCTTAATTGAATGCTTTTTCTTTTTACCCATGCGGCTGCGTTATTTTGCAAATCCAAAAGTTCACCTTAAACGTGGCGAAGAAGCCGATTGGTTTGTCAAATATGAAAAGAAATTTGAACGCCTGATTCTCTGGTTAATCCAACGCCGTAAGAAAGTTTTAGCTGGCTTTTTCGGTATTATTATTTTCTCTTTTATCCTTTTATTTGGAGCGAATAAATTTATCTTGTTTCCTTCGAATCAAACGGAAATTTATATTGGACGTTATTTAACCCCAAAAGGTACACGGATCGAAAATACATTGGATTTAGGCTTAGAGCTTTCTAAAAAAATCAAACAATCTTTTGGAGATCGTGCCCCGCATATTGTCGTCAAAGCAGGTCGGACAGATGACCAAGTGGGGGGGCCTAATTACCGTGAAGGGGCGAATTGTGGATCGCTTTATATTTATGTTGATGAAATCGCCCGCAACGATATTCCACATACCGATTTCTTAAAGACGCTTTATGCCATTAAAATGGATGGATTTGAAGATTTATCTTTTGAAGCACAAGTCAATGGCCCGCCTGTTGGGAGTGCTATTGATGTTAAGTTTCGCTCTAATAGTTTAGATCAACTCAACGCGATGATCGAAAAAATCAAACATGCACTTGAACAAGAAAAAGGTGTTTTTGATTTAAAGGTCGACGATTCTTTTTCTGAAGATGAAGTTTTTATTCAATTGGATTATGAAAAGGTAGATCGATTGGGTCTCACGGTTAATCAGATTAGTCAAGCCGTGCGCACGGCCATTGCGGGAACCGTTATTTCGGATATCACACTCGATAATAAAAAAGTTGATCTTTTTGTTCGATTTAAAGAAGAATCCCGAGGTTCCGTTGATAGTTTGAAAAACATTAAAGTTCTTAATAAAATGGGCTATCTTGTCCCGCTTTCTGAGATTGCGACTTTTAAAGAATCAGACGCCACGCCTTATGTTAAACGCTATGACTATAAACGTACAAAAAGCTTAGTTGGACAAGTCGATGATATTCATATGACTTCGCAAAAAGCAACCGCCCTCATTCAGACTCTTTTTGAAAAATATACCGCGGATTATCCCGAAGTTTCGCTTAGTTTTAAAGGCGCCACCGAAAGCCGCAATGAATCTATGGAAAGTTTAGGATCTGCGTTTAAGATTTCTTTGATTGCCATTTTTGCCTTACTGGTTTTCTTATTCAAAAGTTACTTAAAACCCATTCTGATTTTAACGGCAATCCCACTTGGGTTATTCGGAATTTCTCTTGGCTTTTTTATTCAAGGTATTCCCCTTTCGTTTATGGCGATGATTGGCATTGTTGGTTTAACTGGAATCATTATTAATTCCGCGATTGTCTTAACCAGCACTATTTTGGATTTAGAAGAAGAAGGGAAAGTCAAAAAGAAAAAGCTTTTGCCTTATGCCTCTTCCATGCGTTTGCGGTCTGTTTTAATTACAGCCTTCACAACAATTGCAGGACTTTTCCCGACCGCCTATGGAATCGGTGGATTTGATGCGCTTATTTCACCTTTGACGATGGCCATTGTTTGGGGGTTATCTTTTGGAACCATTCTGACATTGATGTGGCTGCCTTGTGGGTATGCCTTGCTTGAAGATTTAAATATATGGAGTGTCGCCAAATCGCGCTTATTTATTGAAAGGGGCAAACAATGGCTCAAAAAACAGGAGATTTAATTTTAAAAACCGCCTCCAAACTCTTTTCACAAAAAGGATTTGATGGGACCTCTATTCGGGATATTGCCACAAAATCAGGCGTCAACATCGCCGCGATTAGTTACCATTTCGGATCCAAAGAAAATTTATTTTTTCAGGTTTTTATTCACGCACACAAGAAATTTGAAAAACTTTTTCAATCCATTCCAAAAGACCAATCCGTTTCTGATTTTTGTTTTCAAATGTATCAAAAATTATCTCATAATCATGTCGATCTTTTAAACAGTTTTCGAATGTTGATCAGCCAAGATCTAAAACCTCCACGGGACCCAGAAAATACTTTGCCTGTCTTGCCTCCTGGCGCGCAATTGATTTTTGAAGTTATTAACGCTGAAATTGGGAAAAAATCCTCTGAATCAAAGCGTTACTGGATGTCCTTCATTATTTTCCAAAAGATTTTCAACACAGCCTTGTTTCGTAATTTAAAAATATTGGAAATGACCTTGCATAACTATGATCATTTGGTCGGCCTATCTGAAGAAGAAGATCTTCGTCTTTTTATTAAACGGATTTTATCGGCTTAAAAAAAGTTCGTGATTTCATTTTTGATCTGCTCTATCCTCTTTCTATGCAAAAAATACTGGATTTTTTCTTTACACCTCTTTCCGATTTAAAATCCGTGGCGCCGCTGACTAAAAAGCGCTTAATCTCTTTGGTTGGCGAACGTTATATTGATCTTTTATTACACTTGCCTAATTCCATTATTGATCGTACGTATTCCCCATCTCTGATCGATGCCCAAACAGATCGCATTTTGACTTTGGAGGTTATGGTTGAAAAATACTTTTGGCCACCGAAATTTCAAAAACGCGCCCCAACCAAAGTCCGTGTTCGGGATGCCCATGATCCGAAATCCCCTGCCCTTACCTTAAGTTTTTTTAGTGCCAAGCAAGATTATATTGAAAGCATTCTTCCATTAAATGAAATCCGCTTGATTAGTGGCAAATTGAGCGCCTATAAAAATGCCCTGACGATGTTGCATCCCGATTATATCGTTCTACCGGAAGAGATTGATAAAGTAAAAGGGTTTGAGCCCGTTTATCCTTTAACGCATGGTCTATCCAATCGTCTGATTCGAAAATCTTTATGCGAAATCTTTCAGACTTTGCCAGATACCCCCGAATGGTTAGATGCCATGGGTTGTAAAACGCAACAGTGGCCTTCGTTTATCCAGGCCTTAAAAACACTGCATTATCCACAAACACCCGCACTTGATGAACATGCGCGAAAACGGTTGGCCTATGACGAAGTTTTATCTTCCCAGATTGCTTTGGCTCGTGCGCGCACAAAAGCTAAAAAAACCGTTGGCTTTTCACTCGATTTAAAAACGACTTTGCGGGATCAATTGCTGGCAAAGCTCCCCTTCAAACTTACCCGTGCACAAACCCGCGTTATTTCCGAAATCGACGGCGATTTATCCGCGCCTTACCGCATGCGTCGTTTGGTGCAAGGCGATGTTGGATCAGGCAAAACACTCGTCGCCTTGATGGCGATTTTAAGTGTGATTGAAAATCAAAAACAGGCGGTTTTAATGGCGCCAACTGAAATTTTAGCAAACCAGCATTATCAGAAAATCAAAGAATATTTAGAAGATACAGATGTCCGCGTTGCCATCTTAACAGGCCGTCATACCTCCAAAGAAAGGACACACTTACATCGCTTGCTCCGTTTTGGGGATATTGATCTTTTAATTGGAACACATGCTGTTTTTCAGGATTCTGTTGCGTTTAAAGATTTGCGTTTAATCGTGGTTGATGAGCAACATCGCTTTGGCGTCAAGCAACGATTAGCCTTGGCCGAAAAAGGCGAAAAAACAGATGTCCTTGCAATGACAGCGACGCCAATCCCACGCTCTTTGGCGATGACCCTCTATGGCGATATGGATGTGTCCGCCATTGATGAGCGTCCGCCTGGGCGCATTCCCATTGAAACGACCTTGCTTTCCCAACGCAAAATGGATCCTCTGATAGAACGTTTAAAAACGCAAATAGCCGAAGGTTCGAAAATTTATTGGGTCTGCCCCTTGGTTGAAGAATCGGAAAAGTTGGATTTAGCCGCGGCGGAATCCCGTGCGCGTGCCTTGCAGCAAATTTTGGGACATTCAGTTGGTTTAATTCATGGACGCATGACGGCGGAAGAAAAACACACCGTCATGCACGATTTCCAAGATCCTAATGGGACGCTTAAATTATTGGTTGCTACAACCGTGATCGAGGTCGGCGTTGATGTTCCAGAAGCGACGATTATGGTGATTGAACATGCGGAACGTTTTGGACTTTCCCAGCTCCATCAGCTGCGTGGGCGCGTGGGTCGAAATGATCAAAAATCAGCCTGTGTTTTGCTCTATGGTACCTTAACCCCAACCGCCAAAAAACGTTTGGAAGTCATGCGCGAAACGGATGATGGCTTTAAAATTGCTGAACATGATTTATTGCTCCGAGGCGCCGGGGATGTGATGGGGACAAAACAAAGTGGATTGCCCGCGTTTAAAGTTGCAGATTTCGTCGAAGATCGGGATTTATTAAAAATGGCGATTACTGAAGCAAAATACTTAAGCGAAAATGAAACGAATCGCGAAAAAGCCATTCAATTATTATTGACCCTGTTTGATCGCCCAAGTGGCAATCATCATTTTTTTGCAGGTTAAAATAATTCTAACAGCATACACCGCGCACTGCCGCCGCCGTATTTTTCAATCACAGATAAATCTGGCGTAATAAACGCTTTATAGTATTTAGATAACGTATTTTTTTGCATCTCGGTCAAATGGCTAAACGCATCATGCGACAACACAAGCGCATGCGCACGATCAGGCAGACAAACCTCAAGTGCATTTCCACAATAATGCGTAATTTGTTCCTCGGTCAACAAAAGTACTTCGTGGTGTTTTGAAAGCGACTCTAAGACACGTTGTCTTTGATTTTCCGGTATTTTATCCAAACAAACGCCCGCAATTTTAGACCCAATAAACAAGTTAACGTTGGTATGGTATTCCGCAATGCCATTTTTATCATAGGCATTAAAAACAACAGGTGTGTATCCCATTTTTTCACACCATAATTCAACCAAGACTTTAGATGTTCGCGGTGATTCAATAGCATAGGCGATCCGATGAATTCGATCTAAAACCAAACTGCCTGTCCCTTCTAAAATCAATCCTTCTTTTTCTTTAAAGGCTAAATTTATATGATTTTTGTAGGCTTTTTTAAAAGACATAATCATTTCAGGACGGCGCTCTGCCCGACGATTCGGTGTTAACATTGGATATGTCACCAATGTTCCATCGGCATGCGTTGAAACCCAATTATTTGGAAAAACCGCATCAGGCGTATTTGGTAGACTCTTAATGGTTGTCACCCCCAAACCTGCTTCGACGAGCCGATCTCGAAAAGAGCGAAACTGCGCGATGGCTTTATCCGATAAATGATTCTCGGTATCCTTCGATTGATATGGATTTGTTTCCATCGTTTGCGGATTAGCTATAAAATTATTTGGTTCTACCATTAATAAATGCGGCGTTGATTGCATTTCATGTCCTTTTCTCCCCTTTTTCTCTTATGGGGATAAACTTTTTATCTTATTTCTTTTCCCTTTTCAATAAGGAATTTTTTCGCTTGCAAAATAATTCCCGACATGGTGGGATTTCAAGATGAAATACTTTTGGCTATTTTTTCTCTTTTCAACGGCTACTTTTGGTTATACGTGTGTGAATTCGAAGAAATATTGCAGCAAGATTAAATCATGCTCTGAAGCTTATTATTATTACAAACAGTGTGGTCAGACTCAAAAAGACCGAGACAATGACGGTATCCCGTGTGAAAATGTTTGTGGAAAAACAATCCAAGAAATGAAGTTTAAACTCAACCGCGGGGATTAAACTAACAATCCTGTTTTTTTCAGATCATCAAAGACTTCGTATCCCATTTCTGGAATTCTATATTTATCTTCAAAACCGAGCCAATCAATTTCCGCAATTTCATTGGCCATATGAATATCGCCTTTAATATTCGCGAAATAGCATGTTAAACGTACGATTGTGCCTTCTTCTTTCGCGTCCGCTTGCCCTTCGAAAACTTTATATTTTTGAATGGATGATGGGATTAAATCGACGTCTAATTCTTCTTTTATTTCCCGCACCAAAGCTTCAATATCTGATTCGTCTCCTTGACGTTCACCACCAGGTAAATAAAAGAAATCTCTGTCTTTCGAGCGGGCACATAATACTTTTCCGTCTTGCATGTATACTAAGGCTAATCTATCTATAATTTTTGTCATTTTTTTTCCTTTTAATAGCTTACTGTTATTTGAAAACCGGATCCACCCGCAGAGGTGGTATCGGTTTGTTGGACAGGAAAGTGGCAAAATTAAGCTACTATCTGTTTAATTATCGTACCACTTTTTTCTCATGTTA
>JAFGVS010000052.1 GCA_016937865.1 Alphaproteobacteria bacterium | reverse complement strand
TTTTCGTTATCATATTGATTTGTTTGAAAATATCGATTGTATTTTGCCGGTTCCGCTTTCAATAAGACGGTTGCTTTTTCGGAAATATAATCAATCGGCCTTAATTGGGCGAGTATTTTCTAAGCATATAAAAACGGCGATGTTAACGGATGTGTTGAAGCGTAAAAGATTTACCTCAACACAGGGGAATCTATCGTTTGAGAAGCGTCATGAAAATGTAAAGGATGCTTTTGTTGTTTTAAAACCGGAAAAGATTGTGGGGAAGACTGTTTTGTTGGTGGATGATGTTATGGCCTCGGGTGCGACGATCTTGTCGTGTGCGCGTGTGCTTAAAAAATCAGGGGCCGCAGAAGTTCGCATACTTACAATCGCAAGGTCGTTATAGGTTTAATTCTTGGAAATTAATTTTATGGATCCCATATGCAATTTATCAAATGGCGGTGGCACAAAATGGCCGACGCCATTTTAAAATCACATCTGTGTTCTCATACAACCGTTCGCGTTGCGAACTTTAATTTCGCTTGTTTGCAACTTCGCGTAACAGCGTAAAGTAATGACTTCGTAAATAACACTCGTCATTACTGACTACAGCCGTTTCGTTGTTTTGCTTGATTGAGGTTTTCTTTAAAGGATTTTAATATTCTATTTAGCTTTTTACGCTGAATAAATTTTTTCTTACAATAATTTCTTGCTTTTTTCTTAAAACCCTTTTAAGTTATTCTTATTCAAGGAAAAGAAGACTTCACGACATCTTTATTTCTCTACATTATTTTATATCGCAAACGATAAGGTTTTATCATGCAAAAAGGACATATTCCTAAAAGTATTTTAGGTTATTCTTGGTTTATTATTAGAAAATATAGATGGATTTTCATTCTTTCTGGATTGATGCTTTCTTTTTTTCGTCTTGCGAATGGATTTGTTTTCCCGTGGCTTGTTGGAAAAATGACGGCTGCGATTGAATTGTATTCGGGGCATCCAGAAACGTTCATTTCAGAGGTTGGGCGATATTTTATTTATATTTTTGTTGCGCATGTTTTAGCACAAATCATTCTTTGGGCTGGTATTATAGGGCGTCGGTATTATATTCCACGTATTAAAATAGATTCAGATAATTTTTTGTTTTCGTATATTCAAAAGCATTCTCATCACTATTTTTCTTCACAGTTATCCGGTAAGTTGGCTGCGAAAGTGAGCGATGTTTCGGGGTCAATGCGTAATTTTCAACATGTTTTGTTTTGGACGTTATTGCCTCTTTTTATTTTGCTTCCAGTTAATATGATTGCTTTTTTTAATATTTCTATTGTTGTTTCATTATTGATATTGACTTGGGTTGTTTTTCATATTGCCCTTGTGTGTTTTCAGATTACGAAGTGGAATAATGTAAATAAAGATTATGCGGAAATAAAATCTAAGGTTAATGGATCAATTGTTGATGCGGTGTCGAACTTTTCGATTGTGAAATTATTTAGTGGTCAACATTTTGAACAGAGACGTCTTTTACAGCTCCAAGAAAAAGAACTCAAAGCGCATATAAAATCTTGGGATGTTCCGAATTCGTTTCTTTGGAAATTGGATCTTGTTTATGCTGTTTTGTATGCCGGTATTTTGTTTTTTATGGGATATGAGTTCTTAAATGGATCGTTAAAAGCCTCTGAAATTATTTTTATTTTTATGGCTAAAGGAATTGTCTCTGGTATGGTTTGGGACTTTACCTGGGATATGCCCAATCTTATGTCGTCGATTGGAACAATGGACCAAGCTCTAAAGACTTTGTTGCAGGAACGTGGGGTTCAGGACAAAAAAAATGCCTTTCCTTTGAAAATCAGCAAAGGGAATATCTCGATTAGAAATTTGGTGTTTAAATATAAAAAAGAATCTGTGTTTACAAATTTAAATCTTGAAATTAAAGCCGGCGAGAAGGTTGGTTTGGTTGGGGTTTCGGGGGCTGGGAAATCGACTTTGGTACATTTATTGCTTCGCCTGTATGATCTCGATAAAGGCGAGATTACTATTGATGGAGAAAATATTGCGGATGTACAGCAAGACACATTGCGGGCGCAAATCGCGATGGTCGCGCAGGATAATTCTTTGTTTCATCGGACGTTATCTGAAAATATTAAATATGGAAAACCAAATGCGACTCAGAAGGAAGTTGAGCGGGCTGCAAAACTTGCTCATGCGCATGCGTTTATTACAGATATGGAAAAAGGCTATCGTTCGAAAGTTGGCGAACGTGGGATTAAGTTATCTGGGGGACAGCGACAACGGATTGCGATCGCGCGGGCGTTTTTAAAGGATGCGCCGATTTTGATTTTGGATGAGGCGACCTCTGCGTTGGATACGGAAACGGAAAAAGTGATTCAAGAGTCTTTGATGACTTTGATGAGGGGGCGGACGACTATTGCCATTGCCCATCGTTTGTCCACGTTATTGGAAATGGATCGTATTATTGTCTTGGATAAAGGTAAAATTTTGGAGACAGGATCACATAAAGAATTGATTAAGAAAAAAACTGGGACTTATGCACGTTTATGGGCGATGCAGTCTGGCGGATTCCTTCCTGAATAGGAAGGAATCCTTCGTGGTTCTTGGAAATCCATTCTATTTGTGTAAATCGTTGTTTCGTTGTTTTCCTGGGATGACACTACTTATAAAACAGAAAGCGCGGGATGCTCGTGATTTTGCGGGATATTTTTTTTCTGCTGGGTTTGTATAATGTCTTGTGCTTGTTGTACGCGGTCTTCTACAGAGCCTTTTAATGTTATATATTTTGTTTTTGTTCTTTTTAAATAATTTTGAATAAGTTTATCAATTTCCAGTCTTATTTTATTGGATGTTGGTCTAAAGCCATTTGGAATCAATGGAATTTCGGGTGGAAGATAAAAGATATAGTCAAAACATTTCAAGCTTTCTCGGCATTTTTCTTGGTAGGTTTTATAGTCTGGAATTTTATTTAAATAATCTTTTCCAAGGAAATAATCATTATAAGATTCCCAGGTGAATCCAGAAAAATCGGAAACAAAAGCTGTTTTTTTTTCTGTCAATTTTATTATTTCTTCTAAGAAATCTGTTTGAACTTCCCAGGTTTCATCTTTGGAAAGTTGATCAAAGTGTTTTGTCTTTTGGATGTTTTTTTTGGTGAAATTTTTTACAGAGTCTTTGTCCGGAAAAGGAATTTTCAACCTAGTGGACAAGGCTTTTGCTAAGGTTGTTTTTCCTGTGGAATGGCTTCCTACGATACAAATTCGTCTTTTTGGCATATATTGCTTCAAGTTTGTTTTGTTTCTATTTTTTCTACTTTTTCTACTTTTTTAGAAAAAGTCAATGAGATTAAAATCTTTTGTTATTTATTAAACAAAAAGTGCATGATGTCGCCGTTTCTTGTGATATAGTCTTTTCCAACGGTTTGCATTTTGCCTTGTGCTTTGGCACCGGTTTCGCCTTTACAGGCAACATAATCGTTATAGGCGATGACTTCGGCGCGGATAAATCCTTTTTCAAAATCGGTATGAATTTTTCCGGCGGACTGTGGAGCGCTCATGCCTTTGGTAATGGTCCAGGCGTGTGTTTCTTTTGGACCAACTGTAAAATATGTCATTAGATTTAAAAGCTCGTACCCGGCATGAATGATTTGGTCGAGTCCGGTTTCTTTTAAGCCGAGATCTTCTAAAAACACTTCTTTGTCTTCTTCTGTTTCAAGAAGCGCGATGTCTTTTTCGATTTCGGCTGATATAACCAATGCATTTGGGTGGTCTTTTTTGATGAGGTCTGAAAAGCTATTGCCCGTCGCGGCTGAGCCTTCATCTACATTGCAAACATATAGAATTGGTTTTGCCGTAATCATAAAGAATGATTTTGCGATTTTAGAGTTATCTTCGTCAAATTCGATTTCGCGGATCGCTTTTCCTTCTTCAAGGGTTGTTTTAATGCGTTCGGCGACCTCTAAGACTTTTGCAGCCTCTTTATCCTGACGTGCTTTTTTGGCCAGGTTCATCATTTGTTTTTCAATGGAAGCCAAATCCGCTAGCATTAATTCGGTTTCAATAATATCCCGATCGCGAACGGGGTCTACAGATCCTTGTGTATGTGTGATATCGCTGTCTTCAAAACATCGTAACAGATGAATGATGGCGTCAACTTCGCGAATGTGGGAAAGGAATTGGTTTCCCAGTCCTTCGCCTTTGGAGGCTCCTTTGACAAGGCCTGCAATATCGACAAATTCAAGTTGGGCTGGGATAATTTCCGCGGATCCGGCAACTTTGCTTAAAACGTGTAGACGTTTGTCAGGCACTGCAACCCGTCCAATGTTTGGATCAATTGTGCAAAATGGATAGTTTGCAGCTTGTGCGGATGCGGTTTTCGTTAGCGCATTAAAGAGCGTTGATTTTCCAACATTTGGTAATCCGACGATTCCACATTTAAATCCCATATTACAAATCCCCTTAGGTTGACTTATTTATTGTTTGAGCTAGACTATAAATAATTTAATTACAGATTGAAAGTATTTTTATGTTAAAAATCGTTCCGGAAAAAACGGCTTTGCCGTTTGTTGAGGATTTTCACCTTATTTCGACAAAAGACGTTTCACAAGAGTCTCTTTTATGTCGTCGCCAGTCCATGGAATCCTATATGAAGCGTTTGTTGTTAGCGTCTGGTCAGAAATGGCAGTCGGTTTTAAAGGGCTTTGGTTTGGCTTCGCAAACAGCTTCTGTGGATTTGGATTGGGCGTTGTATGATTTGCCGACAGAGGAAGCAGAAACAATTGTGTTTGTGAATGGGTGTTATGATTCTGCGTTATCTTCTTTTGATTTAAAAAATGTTCAGATTTCTTCGGTCGATGTTATTCAAAATACAGTTAAAATGAAAACGCCTTTTTCAGATTTAAACCAAGCCTATGCCATTGATCCCCAGATAATTACCGTTTTAAAATCATCTAACCTTCGTTTGATTTTTATTGGTACAGGTGACAAAAAATTGAGTTTGCCGTCCGTTCATTTGGTTGTTGAAAAAAAACTTTCGGTTTCATTGGAAGAAATTTATATTGTCGAAAATGAATCTCTTTTGGGTTCTTTACTTGTTGGTGATTTTGGGGAACTTGCGAAAGTTGATCATTCTGTTTTTCTTTTTGGAAAAGGGAAGCCTCTTTTGTCTCATGCTATTGAAGTCGCTAACAATGGAGACTACTCTTTTAATCTTGTAAGATCGACGACAGATTCCTTTGTTTTTGACCAGTTTGTCACTTTGCATGAAAGTGTTGCTTTGGAAATTAAAAGTGCTTTGCGTTCGTATGAAACGGTGGATTGGTTTAATACCGTTTCTCATTTAGGGGATCATTCCCATTCGATCCTTAAAGTTCGAACCGTTGGGAAAGAAGATTCTTTTGCGACGGTTGTTGCCAATGCAATTATCCCCGCAGGTTTAAAAGATTGTTCTATTGATCAAAATTTAAAAGGTCTTTTTTTGGAAGAGGGGGCGACGTTTAACCTTACGCCGAATATGATGGTTTCAACAGAAGAGGCGACGGCACATCATGGCGCGGCGATGGAAACCGTTTCAAAGGATAAGCTTTTTTATCTTCAATCGCGCGGATTGTCGGCAGAAGACTCCCAATCTATTTTAGTGGATGCGTTTTGTACTTTATAAATTAGCGCTTTATATTCTTTACAATTTTTTCCGGGCGACCGTTAAGACGGGGAATACTTCCTGCCAATTTTCAGGTAAGATTTTTTCAGAAATAAAAATGGCTTGTTTTTGTCCGGCGGAAAAACGTTCTTTTTCTTCATTTGTTTCTGCATCGATAAGTGTGTCCATTTTTAATACATATTCTTCAAATCTTTTGGGTGATAAAAGACTAATATTTTCCCCTGTGTTTATTGTGTTTCGGACCTCCAGGATGAGGCCATCTTTACGGTGGTCTGTAATGACCCCAATTGTACGATAACCACTTTCAGAACGTGTGGATTCATAGGTTTGAGCGCCACCGTCTGGCACGCCGTCAAAGAATCCATACGTATACCCACGGCTTTGAAGGGTGTCGAGTTCTGCCATAAATGGGGTAGGGTCAAAGTTCTTTGGATCTTTGTTATAGGCATCCACGGCTGCGCGGTAGGCTCGGGTGACAATGGCTACATAATAGGCGCTTTTGTTTCGGCCTTCGATTTTTAAAACATCAATGCCCGCTTCGATGACCTCGTTTAAACGTGGCATTAGGCAAAGATCTTTAGAGCTCATGATAAATGTGCCCCGATCATTTTCGATGATGGGCATGAATTCGCCTTTGCGCTGGTCTTCTTCTAAATAATAAACCGCTTCATCTTTTTTTTCATGGACGCGGTATTTCCAACGGCAGCTTTGGGCACAGTTTCCTTGGTTGGCGCCACGGCCAGCCATGTAATTTGAAAGTAAGCAACGGCCGGAATAGCTCATACACATGGCGCCGTGTACAAACATTTCTAAACGAATATCTGGGCAATTTTTCCGAATTTCTTTGGTTTCTTCGAAAGAGACTTCACGGGCCAACACACAGAGTTTTGCACCTAGGTTTTTCCAAAAATTTACTGTTTCATGTGAACAGACATTGGCCTGAGTTGAAACATGGAGTGGCATATCCGGTAAGGCTTTGTGGACCATCATGAAAATACCTGGATCGGAAATGATTAACCCATTTGGATTTAGTTTTTTAATTGTTTCAATGACTTTTGGGACTTTTGGCAAATCTCGATTGTGTGAAAAGATGTTGAAAGCCAGATACATCCGTTTTCCCATGGCGTGCGCAAGATCAATGGCTTCTTTTACATCCTCATAAGACATTTTGGCTTTTTCCCGTAAGGATAGATCCGGTACACCGGCATACACAGCGTCTGCGCCGTACATGAGTGCCGTTTTGATTTTATCGAGTGATCCACCGGGGAGGAGAATTTCTGTTTTGTTTATCATTTATTGTGTACCTCTGTTTATTTCTTTGTAGAGATACGTGATATTGTTAGAAAAATCAATATAATCTATTCTAATTACCTTGCTTTATTTTCGTTTGTTTGTTTTTCAGTCCTTTGTTTTTATTTTATGATGTGATTTTTAAAAAGCACATCACACTTTAATCAGAACAGATTATAGATTAGTAATTGACGGTTACATTGTATGTGCCAGAATAGACGCCTGGTGTGATTCCTGCAGGAAAGGCTAATCTTCCCCCTGTATAAAAGTTTGAGGTTCCTGTGCTGCTTAATGTTCGAGACGTTACATTCGTCGTAATGCTTGAAAGTGTTAAATTTCCCCCGGGACCACTTAAGGTGGTGTTGGAAATAGGAGAAATATAGACGAGTGTATTTGCGGCTCCGGTTATGTTAACTATTCCTCTAAGGGCGCCACCATCAAAGGTTGAATTTCCGGCTACATTTGAAGGTGTATCACTGGCTGTTGAAATCATAATCGTTCCACCGCTGATGTCGGGAATGACGCGTCCAAAATTAAGGGCTCTTCCATTGGTGATTGTAATTGGGGGTTGTGCTATTGTGATAGAGACAGGTACGCTTTCTAGGTAAGGAATACCACTCGGAGTTCCGGTAACCGCAACAGGTATTTCTCCGGTATATGTTCCGGGGGTCTGATTTGCTCCGTATGCAATTCTTGCCCCGAATGTTGCATATAAGGGGTTTGCATCAAAGGAATCTGACATTGTTGCAGAGGGCCTGAATAGGTTGATCGTCATATTGTTTCCCGGGCCTGTTAGTGTTGTTGTCATAAAACTGAGATCGAATCCACACATATACTCATTGATAGCAGAACAAAAAGTTAGCGTAACTCGTATTTGCCCATCTTGTGATGTCCCGCTAAAAGATGCTGTTCCGCTAACATTACGGATTCCGCTGTATCTTTCTATTACTCCACCGTTTGAATCGGGGGTTATCGTTCCAAATAATAAACTTTGAGTTACGTATGTTGTTACTCTTGTTCCTGAGGGAGGCGCATAGGCTGCGGATCCATAGAACATAAAAATCAATAAAGCGAATAGTTTAAATTTCAAAAGTTTATCTCCCAAGCCTTTACTTTACGTCATTTCCCTTTTTAAATCAAATAAAATTATCAAAAATTTAGCGCTCGACATAAATATGAATTTATGTTAAAATCCGACATGTGAAAAAAGAAGGAGATTTAGTTCATATGCGAAATCGTTTGTTTTTTATATTTATCGTGGGCTTTTTTCAATCTTCTCTTGTTTTAGGCGCGTCTGGCACGGGGACATCAACGGTGGAATTTTTGTCTCAGCCTGTTGCCGTTTCGCAATCGAGTGCTTTAAATTTTGGTCAGGTTATTCCGACTCTTGCTGGGGGAACGATTGCTGTTTCTGCCACGACAGGGGCGATTTCTAATATTACGGGTTCTTCTACATTCATTGGGAGCAGTGGTGTAAGTAGAGGAAGTTTTACAATTACGGGTCAACCTAGTTATACTGTTTCCATTACGCCTGGTTCTAATGCAACCTTAACAGGACCTGGTGGAAATATTACTCTTTCTACCATTACAGTGGATTCGACAAGTAAAACATTGAATGCTTCTGGGGCGGCTACGGTTTATGTTGGCGCACGTGTTGTTTTTCCGGCTTCTATTACCCCTGGAACGTATTCAGGTAATTACAGTATTACGGTTAATTATTAGGTTTTATTTTTTTAGGCCTTCTTGACACATCGGTTTTGTTTCCCTATCTTTCTTTTACAAACTTAAGGAGTTTTATATGCGCAAAAATACCTCTATTACGGCGAACGACGGATTACGTTCTTATATTTTGAAAATTTTTAATTATATGACGCTGGGTCTTATCGGGACAGCGGCGGTGGCTTTTTTGGTGATGAGTACGCCGGCTTTGATGGGCTTTTTCTTTGGCTCCAAATTAATGTCTTGGGTGAGTATTTTAGCGCCACTTGGATTTGTTATTTATTTATCTGCCCGTATTCATACAATGTCTCCGGATAAAGGACGTCTGATGTTCTTTTTATATTCCGCTTTGATGGGGATTTCCATGGCGATGGTTTTTACTATTTATCCTGTGGCAAATATTGTGCAGGCGTTTTTGGTCAGTGCCGGAACGTTTGGTGCGATGAGTCTTTATGGGTACACCACAAAACGTGATTTAACTGGTGTTGGATCCTTTATGTATATGGGTTTAATTGGCGTGATTATCGCCAGTATTGTTAGCTGGTTTGTGGCTAGTCCTATGTTGTATTTCATTATTAATATTGTGACGGTTGTTGTTTTTGTCGGTTTAACCGCTTATGACATGCAAAAGATGAAACATATTTATGCGTCTGTCGGGGGAAGCTCTGATGTGGCGGAGCGTGCTGCGATTATGGGCGCGTTGCATTTATATCTTGATTTCATCAACTTGTTCTTGGCAATTCTACGCTTAATGGGCGGGAGACGAGATTAGGGGATTTCTCTGGGAAATTTATTCTAGCAAATACTAAAGGTGATTTAGCAGGATGGCGGGGCACAAAATGGCCGACGCCACCTTAAAATCACCTTTCTTATTACATATAATAAATTTCGTTGTTTTTCATGTTTGAGGTTGTCATTTACCCTCTCACCCTGTTCTTCTCCCTCAAGAGGAGGGTGAATCCATACATAGGGAAACGTTTTATTTTCGCTTGTTCTCAACTTCGCGTAACAACGTACGATTATGATTTCACAAATGATGCTTATCATAATTAACTACAGCCGTTTCGCCAGGTTTTTATTTTCTGTAAAGGATGTATTGTTTTTCGGATACGAACCGGTTCGGCCGCAATTGCGCCGGCGAGAGAGGTGGTCCCAAAAATTCGGACAGTGTGTTAAGCTACTAATTTAGATCAAAAAGGAGATCAAAAATGAGTAGAATACGTAAAA
>JAFGVS010000051.1 GCA_016937865.1 Alphaproteobacteria bacterium | reverse complement strand
ACATTCTCATCAATCAATGCTGGTGGATCAGGATATCAAATTACGGTAAACTATTAAGAAAAACAAAAAAGGAGAAAAAACATGAAACTATTTACATTATCTTTATTTGCACTCGGTGCAATGTTAACTTCAAATACATTCGCAGCGACCGGCACAGGCCATGCGCAGGCTGAACTAACAAACCCTTTGACGGTTGTTAATAATGTCACTTTGAATTTTGGAACCATTGCGATTGATCCGGCAGCCGGCGCACAAACCCTGGCTATGAATGGATCTGGAATTGTTGTTTGCCCGGCAACGTATGTTTGCAGTGGAAGCAGTGTCTATGGACGTGTTACTGTAACAGGCTCTCCAGATACACTTGTTTCCCTCTCACTAAGTGGTTCAACCGCAACTCTTTCTGATGGCGCTGGGAACAGTTTAATTTTTGATCCGTATTTTAATAATGAAACAGACAGTGTCATCAACTCACCTTTGTCCGCCGTTGGAGTCGCTACTATTTTTGTGATGGGATCTATTGATTTTACTGGGAATGAAGTGGCTGGAACATACTCTTCATCAAATGCAGGTGGAACAGGTTATACCGTTACCGTAAATTATTAAACTTTTCAAAAGAGCCTTCGGGCTCTTTTTTCATGTTTTGTCTCTCGACAGGGTTTGAAAAATGTGATATCATTCGCGTATGATGAAAAAAGATTTTACATTTTATGGGCTATGGAGCGCATTTGTTCTGTTATCCCTTTTGTGGGTGCGGTATGTTTTTGCCGTTTTGCCTTCTAACCCCGCTTTCTTAAATTATGTCGGAATCGAAAAACTTTCTTTATCCTTGCTGATCTCATTTGGATTTGTCCCTTTGTTTTTTGTCGCGTTTTTGATTTTCATCATTAGCGCGTCCCAAAAAGCCCGCTTGTTCGATCATTTTTTCCGCAACAGTATCCGTTCAAATCAGGTTGCTTTGGAAGGCGCGGAGACCATCAGTAAATCTTTACTTGAAATGCGTAAAATTGGATACACGACCCAATTCTTTTCCTTGTTGCCGATTGTGTATCAAGATTTTTATGACAGTTTGCGTCGCATTTTACGCGGTGTTGTTTTAACCGAATCTCCACGCCTGGATTCCGGGTCCGAAGATATTTGGGGGCTGTGTCGTTCTTTTTTGGTCCAAGTTGCACGCGATCCCGCCATCATGGAAGATATTCGTCGTAACTTTAAAAAACATGATGAAATTGCCAAAGAATTTGCGAATTTCCAATTGCGTTATCAACGCTTGTTAAAAGCGTTACAAAGCTATGATCGGGATTCTTTCGTTTATCAATTTGTGGAAGAAGGATCGTTGGGACGCGTTTATCAATTATTGAGTAAAATTCATGAACGTGCCTTTACATCCGGAACATCAAATCCAGCTCAAACAACGCCGGCAGAGCCAAACCCAAGTGCGCCAACACAAAAGGTTGCCCCACGTACGTCCGAAAGTGAAGGATCTCTTTTGGCTGGGCTGTCGATCTTGCCTAAAAAATAACTTGTTTTTTAGTGGGGTTTAGCCTATACTGGTGGTATTGATAAATAAAAAGGATCAACACAATGAAAAAAGATATTTTTACTTTCTTCGGCATTTTTATGACCGTTCTCCTGACCTCGACAAGCGCATTTGCACAAGCTGCGAATATCGCGGCCCAAGCAGCAACTATTATTGAACGCATCAAACCCCTCGTCTTTATTGGGGCCGCTATATTCTTAGTTTGGAAAGGGATTGAAGGCGTTATTGAAGGTGGAAAAACCGATATCTGGAAAGATGTTGGAAAACTTGCCTTTGGTTTAGGCGTGTTTTTAATCGCAGGTGCTTTAATCAATATGTTTGTTCCTGCCGATAATGCCGTAAACTTCTTAAATACACCAACAGCTGTTGGACAATAATTTACTTTAATAAAGGAGGATAAATCCCGTGATTTTTTTACCGGCTTTGCCTCCTTTTTTTGCGCTTATTTTTTCGCTGTTCCCGCTTTATGTTTGGTGGGCCAAACTCTTTGACCATAGACATCTTATCGCGGGGATTTCTTTTCTTTCACTTGCCGGCAGTTTTGTGTTTCCAACCATCCCTTGGATCACGCTTTGTTTTGGTATCGTTATCCTCTTTTTTCCTGGGAAAAAAGTCCATCATGCCCACCGCGCCATGCAATTTTCAAACCGATGGATCAAGTTTCCCTTAGAGGCTTTTGCCCTTTGGATCGTTTATGCTTTTTTTAGAATTTTGCCCGTTAAAATCGCCTCTGATTTGGGTGGAAAGCTTGGGCGACTTATCGGCAAAAAAGTTAAGAAGCGAACACAGCTGGCCTTAAAAAATTTAAATCATGTTTTCCCAGAAAAAAAAGCAGATCATCAAAGAATCGTCGATGACATGTGGGAAAATTTTGGCCGCACCGTGGGGGAAATTCCACACTTAAAACAAATTGCACAAAACACAACCGTTAAAGGGTTGGATATTTTAAAAGCCTTGAAAGGCAAGCCGTATATTGTGGCCGTGGGACATTTTAATAGCGTTGGATTGGTGCCGTATCCGCCTTCTTTAATTGATCAGAAGGCCTGTTTATTTATTCGCACAGCGAATAATCCTTTGACCGCTCCGTTTTTAGAAAAGATCTTTGGAAGAGCCCTTTTATCCGATCTGGCTTTTGTTTCTAAGGGCCGTGAAGGCATGTTGCATGCGGTTAAACACTTAAAAGAAAATACACCGATTGCCATTGCTTCTGACCTTTATATTAAAGGTGGTGAAAATTTAATGTTCTTGGGGAAGCCGGCCATTACATCGCCTGTTTTAGTGAAACTTTCTGAAAAATTTAATTGCCCTATTGTGGCCATTCAGGTTGTTCGCGAAAAAGGATTGAAGCATAGCGTTATTATTCACGAAGTCCCGAAAAAAGCAACGACTCTGCAAACCATGCAATGTGTCAATGATCTGATTGGGGATTGGGTTAAAGCCCATCCGGCGCAATGGTTTTGGATTAATAACCGTTGGCACCAAGATTAACCTTCCTTTTTTACTTGACCCTATGATTTTATTCCTCTATTTCTAATCTGTTTTTATATACAGAGGAGTTTTTGTTATGAAATTAAATATAAACAAACAAGGCGCCATTGTTCGAACGGATGTTACAGATTCAGATGGATATCAGATCGAAAAAAACATCTGTCCAACTCGTGTTAAATCAGTCCTTGATGTTCAAAAACCTGAAAAGGTAAAAATTGAAGGCGCAGGACTTGATACCACCGTTGCAGCTCCAGACGGTCCAAAAATTTTAGAAAATCTTGTAAACGAACGTTAATTTTCTAAGAAATATATCTTGTTTAAAAGACACCTTTTTTATTAGGTGTTTTTTTATTGACCAGAGGCTTTTATTCCTATAAATTCCTTTAAAAATTATTATTTACTAAAAAAATTATACTTATGAAGACATCAGAAAAAATCTTT
>JAFGVS010000050.1 GCA_016937865.1 Alphaproteobacteria bacterium | reverse complement strand
GTTTGTTTTGATTTCTGGATTATAAGCTTTTGTTTTTTAAAAGTCAAGTTTTCATCCGTTTTTTCTATTTGACCTGGCGGAGGTCGCTTGCTAGTCTTTACTCTGTTAAAAATGGAGGGTGTTTTGCGTTATTTTATTCTTTTTTTATTGGTTTCTATTTCCGCTTTTGCGCAGGTTGATTTAAAGTCAAAGTATGCCGTTTTAATGGATGCCCACACCGGTGAAGTCTTATATGAAAAAGAGGCTCATGTTCCCGTGCCACCGTCATCCATGAGTAAGCTGATGACGGGGTATTTGTTGTTGGAGGCGATTCAGGCCGGAAAACTGATGGATGAAACGATGTTGACCGTTTCTGAAACCGGGGCCTATAAAGCCAATAGTGGTGAATCCGCGATGTATTTAAAGCAAGGGGATAAGGTTTCTGTTGCTGATTTGTTCAAAGGAATTATGATTATGTCCGGTGGGGATGCTTGTCGTGTTGTGGCCGAAGGCGTTTCCGGGTCGGTTGATAAATTTGTGGCCGCGATGAATGCCAAAGCCCGCGCTATGGGATTAGAGCAGTCCGAGTTCATTAATCCAACTGGTATGGCGGAAGATGGTCAATTGATGAGTGTTCGTGATATCGCCGTGCTGTCACGTCGTTTTATGATGGACTTTCCAGCGTATTATCATGTCTTAAAACAAAAGTTTTTTGATTATAAAGGATACACCGAAGAACAACGCAATGAATACGAATTTGCTATGTGGAATCGGAATCGGTTGCTGTGGTTCTATCGTGGTGCGGATGGTTTGAAAACCGGGCACACCGATAAAGGTGGATATGGATTGGCTGCCAGTGCGAAAAAAGGGGATCGTCGCTTGATTGCCGTTATTAATGGATTGAAACTCTCTTTGGGACGCACCGCTGCAAACAGAGAACGTGGACGGGAGGCGGCGCGCCTATTGGATTATGGTTTTGAAAAATTTGACCAAAAAACTTTTTTTAAAAAGGGTACTGAAATCTTAAAAATTCCGGTTTGGTTTGGAAAAGAATATCGAGTGCGCGTCGGGTCAAATGTTCCTGTGTTTGTGACGGTTAAAAAAGAAACAGATCCTAAAATTAATGTGAAGGCATCATTTGTGTCTCCGTTGAAGGCGCCAATTGAAAAAGGGCAGGAAGTTGGAAAGTTGACTGTTTATAAAGATGGTAAAGCGGTTATACATTATCCGCTCGTTGCGTTAGATACAGTCAAAAAAATTCCATTTGGCATGCGCTTGTTTCGCAATATTAAATACTTAATTCGGAAATTCTTATAATGTTTTTACCGCCGATTGAAACGACTTTTTTTACGGGACATGATTCTATAGAGCAGGGGATATTTTCCGATTATCAGGCAGGGCGTTTGCCGCATGCGATGTTGTTTCATGGCGCGTCGGGTGTTGGAAAAGAAACTTTTGCTTATCGATTGTCTCGGTTTATTTTATCGGAACAATCTAAGGATATGGCGGTTGATCTATCTGTCTTGCC
The DNA here is from genome assembly GCA_016937865.1 of Alphaproteobacteria bacterium. Classification (GTDB taxonomy): domain Bacteria; phylum Pseudomonadota; class Alphaproteobacteria; order Rs-D84; family NBLK01; genus NBLK01. Next base: position 19,018 of record JAFGVS010000050.1, on the reverse strand, counting down.
GGAGGATCCGATTGTTCATCAGATTGTCGAAAATAATTGTTTAACGTTTTATAATATTGGACCCGATCCAGAAAAGAAAACGCCGATTATTGATGTGGCGCAAATTCGAAATTTAAAGCAGAAATTATATAAAACGGTTGAAAAAAATCAAGCACGGGTCATTTTAATTCATCCGGCAGATGCAATGAATACGGCGGCGGCGAATGCGCTTTTGAAGGTCTTGGAAGAGCCCCCTAAAAATACATATTTTATTTTGGTTGCAGGTGCTTTGGATGCGCTTTTGCCAACCATCCGTTCGCGTTGTCGATTGGTGCGTTTTTCAGGATTGTCTGTATCCGCGATGAAAAAAATTTGTGTGCATTCTAAAGAAGGGGCAACGGAGGCTCTTATTCAAAAAGCCAATGGTTCTATGGGAAATCTTCAAACGTATTTGGCGGAAAAAGATCTTTTGTCGGATTTGGAAAAGGTGATAAAAAAGCCAGAAGAAATGGGTGGCTTTTTGAAAAAATATGCAGACTCATCTTCCATGAAAACCGTGTTTGATCTTTTGGCTCAGCGGTTTCAAACTTCCCAAAAATGGGAGAATTTAAATGCACTTGAACAGATTTGGAAGGATTATGATTCTTTTGATTTAGACCGTCAGACGACGCTTGTGCTAATGTTGTCTGTGATCGGAGAAGGAGATCTATCCTGATGTTGATTGATTCACATTGTCATTTAGATGATGAGCGTTTGTCCCTGGGTTTAGAGGCTGTTTTGGGGCGTGCGAAGGAAAACCATATTACTGGAATGCTGTCTATTGCGGCGCGTTTTGAAGAATTTAAATCTGTTATTAAAATTGCTGAAAAATATGAAAATGTTTGGGCTTCTTTGGGTATTCATCCGGCGGAGGCGGGTAAAGAAAATCCATCGTATGAAACGTTGCTTCCTTTTTATGGTCATCCAAAAGTGATTGGTGTTGGTGAAGGGGGATTTGATTTTTATTATGCGGATAAAGCCACAGATTTTGAGCGGCAACGTGATTTGTTTTTAACGCAAATCCATTTGGCGCAAGATTTGGATAAGCCGCTTGTTGTTCATACGCGCGATGCCGAACCTGAAACACGGGATATTTTGCAATCCGAGTTTAAAAACAAGCCATTTAAAGCCATTATGCATTGTTATACGGGGACGTGGGATTTGGCAAAAGATATGTTAGATCTTGGGTTTTATGTTTCGGCTTCTGGCGTGATTACGTTTAAAAAAGCTGATGATATTCGCGATGTTTTTTCGAAAGTGCCAATGGATCGACTGCTGGTTGAAACAGACGCCCCTTATTTGGCGCCTGAACCCTATCGCGGTAAGACGTGCGAGCCTGCATATACGCTTGAAACAGCCCGTCGATTGGCTAGCCTTAAAGGTGTTTCTTTCGAAGATCTTGCCGATCAAACCACCTTTAATTTTAAAGATTTATTCGGTCTTTAAGCCTTTCTATTTGTTTTTTTCCCTTGCGTCGTTTTTGCCCGTATGTTATCCTGGGGGTAAGGGAAGGAAAAAGGGATGAAAATCAAGCACTTTTGCGGGCTGATGCTCGGGTTTGTATTTTGCTCTTCTGCTGGATTTGCCGTGGGTACATCTGCAGAGGAAGCGCGCATGGTTATGCAGGCTGCTAAATACAAAGATTTCCAGGCTTTGCGTGAAATGATGGCGCAAGGTGTCAATATTAATTATCGTGATTCTCAAGGGAATACGCCGTATTGTTTAGCGTTGAAAAACAAAGATTCTCAAACGGCCCATGTTTTGCAAAGTTTTGGAGGAACCTCAAAGGGGTGTCCTGGCATTGATCCGAATTATCGTCCGCCGCGGAAGACGTATTATGAAGAAAAATCGGGGGCTTTTGGGGAAAATAAATTTAGTCAATATCTTTTAATTGGTGGGGCTGCTGCGAGTGTCGCTTATTTTATAGGTGGGGCTGCCGAAGATGGTGGGGCTTCGGAACGAAGTGCAACCGATGGTAGTGGTGGTGGAACGACGACGCGCCCTGGGAATGGGACTATTTTGACTGTGCCGGATGATCCTATTATTGATGGTCAATTTTCTGCTAATGTTTCTTTTTTTACAGATCCATCTAATATGGAACTCTATTTTACTTCTGCGACGGCTATGGAAAATAGCAGTTATGCTGATTCTCATTTTGATCGTATTGGTGTGGCGAGTGCGTTTGCGCGTGGGTATTTTGGTGAAGTGACGACCCGGGATGCACAGGGGAATATTTTAGGCGGGACTTCTGGGGCTGTTAAGGTTGCGATTGTCGATACGGCAGGTGTTGATCTGTTTCATCCAGATTTTGATTCCTCTATCAGTTTTGCGTCTTCCTTTTTAACAGGTAAGACATATGACTTTACGGAAGGGTCTACTGGAAATTATTTAAATACCGGTGCTGTTGGTGATCTAAGTGGAGATCAAGGTGTTGGGTCCCCTATGTTGGGTTTTTTTGGTTTGGAATTTGTTGATTCTTTTGCCACCCAAATGGCTGGGATTATCGGGGCCTCTTTGGATACGCAAGGGATGCATGGAGTGTCTCCGCATGTTTCGATGCAGTCTTACGCAATTGATTATACCGCAACCGCAACAGATACGCCTTTTGAAGCCTTTAATAGTGCGATTGGGAATGGTGCGGATGTTATTACATATACGGCAACCCGAAACTTGATTGATGTTTTTGATATTAATGGTGTTTTTTACTCTGCCATTGATACGGATTATATGGCGAGTTCTTTGTATAGTGCGACGGATAAACAAGCTTATTTTGAGGCACAAATTGACAGTGGATATGGTGCTGGTGGTGCTTATGCCGCTACATTTTATAATGATTTTTCTTCCCTTCCGATTGAACAAAAACCTATTTTTGTGATTTCAACGGGGAATGATGCCATGAATTATGATACCACCATTGAGGCCGCTGCGCCTTTGGCTTTTCCAGACTTGTTGGGTAATTTTATTGCCGTGACGGGGGTTGATGCCAATAATACGATTTACCGTCAAGACCGTGTGACGCCTTTCGGGCATAATTATACCTTTGGATCTAATGGATGTGGTATTACGAAAGATTGGTGTTTGGCGGCGCCAGCCGATGAAGTTTTAACAACCGCTGCGGGAACCAGCAGTGTAACTAACTGGGGAAATTTTGATTCTTCGACTATTGTTTCAACATTTATCAATAATACAGCAATAACTATGGGGGAAACGTATGGCACCATTTCGTGGGATGGCGTTGATTGGGGAACACCAACAGGTTCTTTTAATGCAAGTTATGCCACCTCTTTCTTTATTGATGGCACGACAGGGCAAGATCTTTCCAGTGTTTCCGCACTATATGTCCCTTTAGATACCATTGTGTATGATGTTAACCGGGATTCCATGATTGTGGGGCAAATGATGTCTTTGTCTGCCGGGGAGCAAACGGGTAATTGGGAAGATTGGGGCTATAAAAATCTGAATGATTTTACTTGGTATGATTCGAATGGTGGTTCTTCTATTTTAGTTGGTGATGAATTTGTTGATTTTTATTTCATTGATCAAAATGGAGATGGGGTTTATAGCCCGGGGGATTATTTATATATTCCGATGATTGGTTCTGCGGCCGCAACCGCCATTGTTTCCGGTGGTGTTGCCTTGCTTAAAGGGGCTTTCCCGCATATGACAAATCCTCAAATTACAGCGTTGTTGTTTTCAACGGCAGAAGATATTGGATCCGCTGGGGTTGATTTGGTTTATGGGCATGGGTTAATGGATTTAGACAAAGCGATGATGCCTTATGGTGAAATTGTGGTGCCCGTCAATTGGCAGACTTTTGATTGGAATTTGGAGGCAGATTATTCTTCGGGGACGGCTGCAACGGGCGCGATTTCTCGGGGTGTTTCTTTAATGGCGTCTGGTATGCGTTTGGGGGCGGCGTTTGGGGATGCCGTATCTGCGCTTAATTCTGTTTCTTTTGTCGGGATTGATGAATTTAACCGTGGCTATTCTTATTCCATGTCTCACTTTGTTTCTGTTGCGGCAACAATGCCGAGCTTGTATGAAATTGCGCAGGATTTTGGATCACAAACAACCGCTGAAACACAGGTGACGGATCGTGTGCGCTTTTCCATGACAACCCGTTCTTTGAACGATAAAGGCGATATGTTGTCTAATGATGATATGCCCGTTTCAATGAAAATGACGATCGATCAAGATGGTGAAAAATTGACCGCGAGTTTAGGGGAAAACTCCTTTTCTTTCTATGAAGAGCAGGGTGGAAATGTTGGTTCGGTGCTCCGTCGGGATTTGGTTTATAATCCATTTATGGCTTTGATCGATGATAAAGCGATGGGTATTAATTATGCTGTTGATCTGAGTGAAACCTGGAAAATGAGTTCTATTTTATCGTATGGTCAAAATGATTATGAAGATGGGATTGAAGGTGATGCGTACTCTTTGATGAATCAAATTGAACAAGAACAATATGAAGGTCATGTTTCTGTTTCGATGTTACGACTGGCAAAAACATTCGCGGATTCATCTGTTTCGATTGCTCTTGATGGTGGTGTGGCTTATGAAGAAAAAACAATGCTCGGAGCTGTAACAAGTGGCGCCTTTGCAACAGAAGGTGGTACGACTACTCAGTTTTATAGTGTGGGACTTTCTGCCAAACCAACGAAGGCCCTTCATTTGTTTGCGGGGTATACGCATGGGGTTTCAAAAGCAGATGTTGCCGATATGTCTTTTTTTACGTCTTTGTCTTCCTTTGAAAGTTCCTCTTTTCATGTTGGGGCGACCTATCAGATCAGTGGTGCGATATCTTTTGGTTTAATGGTGGCGGAACCTTTGCGCATTAATAAAGCGACGGCTGATATGGAATATGCGGTTTCTCGGGACTCTCAAGACAGTGTATTTGTGATTGATAATCAAACGATCAATCTTACGCCAACGACACATGAAACAGATGTGCAAGCCTTTTTGACACACAAATCAGATGGTCTTGTGATTGATGCCGGTCTGCTCTATCAACATAATCCTGCGCACAGTGCTTATTTGCCAGATGATACAACAGGGTTGGTGAAATTCAAATGGGCTTTGCAGTAGAACCTATCTTTCGCATTTCAACACGGGCGAAATCGATTTCGTTACGTCCTTTATTTGATGAAAAAAAAGTTGTTTTAACATTGCCACATGCGCGTTTCCAAAAGCAGGCCCTGGAGTTCTTTGATTTAAAAAAATCCTGGATTGAACGACAATTCTATAAATATCAAAATGCGATAAAACAAAAAGCTGTGATAGAACCTGGTGCGGTTATTTCTATTTGTGGAGAAGATCTTCTGTTGAAACAGGCTTTTCAATCTGGTGTCTTTAAGCAAGGAAATACTTTATTTGTTTCTGGGTTAGCAGAGGCATTCGAATCGCGTGTACGTCGTTTTGCGAAAAAAGAATTTGAACGCTATGCTTTAAAGCGTACGCGTTTTTATGCGGATTTAATCGATAAGACTGTTCAATCGGTTCAAGTTAAAGCTATGCGTTCTCGTTGGGGAAGCTGTGGATCTGAAGGCAAAATCGCATTGGCTGAGCAATTGGCTTTTGCGCCGGATTTTGTGATGGATTATGTTATTGCCCATGAAGTGGCGCATTTACAAGAAATGAATCATAGTTCGCGATTTTGGGCTTTGGTTGACGAGATTTATGAAGGAGATGTAATCCAGGCAAAAGCTTGGTTGCGGGTACATGGGAAAACAATTATTTGATAAAAGTATAATTTTAGAATCATCAAAATGAGATTGTTTTTTGGCTTTTACATGTGTATACTTTTTTATGTTTTTGGAAGGAAATAATGAAACATATTTTTGGTTTATTTAGTTGTTTTTTATGTATGAGCTCTGTTGTTATCGGTGCGAATGGAACAGGTGCGGTTGAATTTTTGGCGCCCGTTGCTGTGCAGCATACACAGAATGTAAATTTTGGAACGGTTGCCATTGATCCAACGGCGGGAACTCAAACCGTGACTCGTTCGGTAACCACTGGTTCTCGTGTTTGTCCAGCAGCTTATGTTTGTACAGGAACTTCACAAAATGGTCTTTTTACAATTACGGGTTATCCTTCCGCCTCTATTAGTCTTTCTGTCGTAGGGCAATTGGCAACCTTGAGTGATGGTGCTGGGCATACATTAACTTTTGATCCCACTTTTTATGACGAAGTCGACAGTACTACTAGAGTTTTGGATGCATCTGGGGTTAAAGTCTTTTCTGTGGGTGGATCCATTACTTTTACTGGAAATGAAGTTGCAGGCACCTATTCTTCACAAAATTCAGGTGGATCTGGGTACACCATTACCGTGAATTATTAGCCGTTTTTATTCTAATTCAGAGAGGGAGCTTTTTGGCTCTTTTTTTTATCGTGTTCAATATAAAAAAAGAGCCTTGTTTTTCGTTTGTAAAAAAGGTATAATCTGTCGTGAGGGATATTAAAAAAAGGGGAGAAATAAAAATGAAATTTTCTTTAAAAACAACACTTGTTGCTTTATCTGTTTTTATAAGCTTTGGCTCTATGGGACTGATGGCTAAAATGAAAACGACAGCCTATGATTTTAAATCTGTCAATTTTGGTGAAGTTGTTATTGACCCAGCCTTGGGGGCACGAAGCCTTGTTTTAGATCCGGCTTCTGGTAAAGTGTCTTGCCCGGTTGGCTATGTTTGTCGTGGTGCACCGTCGAGTGGTATTATTCGCATTTCAGGGCAACCGTCTACTTTGGTCCATGTTGATGTTGAAAAATCACGTGCGGTTCTGGGTAATGGCGTTGGCGGGACGATTACATTTGATCCTGTTTTACATAATGATAAAGATAAATGGGATGATATTGTTTTGGATAGACAAGGGCGTGTTGATATTGGGATCGGTGGTATGTTATTTTTAACAGGGAATGAATCCAGTGGTCTTTATTCGACAAATCAAGGTCGGGAATATCGGGTTAATGTTTTATACTAATTGCTGACTACACTGTTTTTGATTTCGTAAAAGGGCTTTTTAAAAGGCCCTTTTTTTTATCTTGAAAGATGCTATACTCTTTCCATAGAACGAAAGGAAATCTATTATGAAAAATTTATTTAAAATATCTTTATGCGCAATGGGTGTTATGTTTAGCTCTGGCGTTATGGCCGCAACCGGCACAGGACATGCACAAGTTGAATTAACAAATCCTCTAACTGTTGCAAATATTGCAAATGTAAACTTTGGAACAATTGCAATTGACCCAGCTGCAGGCGCACAAACAGTATCTATGGCTGCTGGAACAGTAACATGTCCTGCAACATATGTTTGCTCAGGAACAACAAATCCTGGAAATCTTCTAGTAACAGGAGCACCGAGCACGGGAATAACCATAGATGTAACAGGAAGCACAGCAACACTTAGCGATGGCTCTGGAAATAGCCTTACATTTGTTCCATATTTTGCCCCTGGTGTATTCACATTGCCAGCAACATTAGCTGCCAACGGAACAATTCAAACCGGCGTCAGTGGAACAATTGACTTTGCTGGAACAGAAGTTGCAGGAACATACAACACCACAAACGCTGGTGGATCAGGATACACAATCACAGTTAACTACTAAACTGTAGATAATCCAAAAAAGAGCCTTCGGGCTCTTTTTTTTGTAATATTTTGTTATGATTTCTTTCTTGTCTTGCTTTTATTTTTGCGATATAGTCCTTCTATTCAAAAATGGGAGACTTTACTGATGATCAAAACCCAAAAAGCGATTTTTTATCCGGAGCACAACCCACGCGCCTCTGGGATGCGTTTGGCAACTCGTGATGCGATGCGTCCTGCGTTTATCGAAACTTTTGTTCAATCTATTTTTGATGTTTATCGCGCACAAGGTAAATCTATCCAATCGATTGTTGTTGGAACGGATGGGCGTTACTTTACGGTTAATGCGCGTGAGACCGTCATGCGTGTGGCCTTGGCCAATGGGATAAAAAAGATTTATACCACGCCGAGCGGCTTGATGACGACGCCTGCGGCCTCTTTGTTAACGAAGGAAAAGGCCGATTTGAATATTTTGTTAACGGCCTCACATAATGAAGGCGGATTAGATAAAGATTTCGGCATTAAGGTTGAAGATGAAACCGGTGGCATTGTTCCTGTTGAAATGTGTGAAGATTTGATTTCATGTATGCAAAAAATGGACACATATCAAACTATATCTGATTCCTCTGATGCGCTTTATTTGCGTCCGGAAATTGAATTTGTCGATGCCATTAAGTTCTATGCGGACCGGCTTGAAACCCTTTTTGACTTTGATGTTTTACGGGATTTCTTAAAAAATAAACCGGTCATTCTAGATAGTTTACATGGTGCTTCGGGGCCGTATTTAAAAGAGATTTTTGAAAATCGTTTGGGGTTGAAAAATTTAGAGCTCCGCCATAATGAATCTCTACCTGATTTTGCAGGGGGACATCCAGAGCCTAATCCAACATTTGCAAAAGATTTATATCAAGAATTACTGGCAAAGAAAGAGGCAATTGGTTGTGCTTTTGATGCCGATGTGGATCGATATATGATTGTATCTGAAGGTTATTTTATGGCGCCACCTGATTTATTGGCGTTGGCTGCAAAAAATTTATCCTTAGCGAAAGGGTATACAGAAGGAATTGCTGGGGTTGCACGCTCTATGCCAACCGCGCGCATTGTTGATTATGTGGCTAAGGATTTAGGATTACCGTGTTATGAAGTGCCAACGGCTTGGGTGTTTTTTACGAATCTTTTAAATGCGGGCAAAATTACGTTATGTGGGGAAGAATCATTTGGCATTGGGTCTCATCACATTCAGGAAAAAGATGGAATTTGGGGATTGTTGGTTTGGTTGAATACGCTAGCGGTCACGCGTCAATCTACTTCCGAAATATTGACAGATTTATGGACAAACTACGGTCGTTTTTATACATGTCGTTATGATTATGAAACGACGATTGAAAAAGCGCAAAACGTTTTTGATTATTTGGCAACCGGTCCAGCGGGAACTTTTGGTGGTTATACTATTGAATCGGTTGATGAGTTTAATTTTACGGATCCTGTGACAGGCAAACAAGCCTTGCATCAGGGTTGGGTCATGTCTTTTACGGATGGATCGCGGGTGATTACACGTTTGAGTAATACAGGCACTAAGGGCGCGTTGCTACGTTTTTATCTTGAAAAGCGCGAGATGAAAAATTTTACAGCTGATTCATTTGAAATAACGAAAGATTTAGGCGAGGCGGGTTTGGCGGCTTTTGACATGGATAAATATTTGGGGACAATAAACCCAGACATCATTGTAAAGGGGTAAGAATAGTGCCTGAAGAAAAAGAAAACGATGATGAATTAACCTCTGAAGATAAGCTGAATTTGTTAATTTCGATTCGAATGAATAAGAAATTTGCAGAATAAATCTTGATAACATGGGAAAATTTCTTAGAATCCATGAAAGCATTTAGCCGTTTTTTGAATGAAGAAAAGTCTTCCAATCAGAAATAATCCTTGCAAAGAGGCTCTTTTCCCGTATGCTTTTGTATAGGATGAGATTATTTTTATTTTTATTTTTGTTTCCGATGACTCTTTTGGCAACCCCAGATGGATGGGATTCTTATCTTGATTCTTTGCAAGATCAATATCGTCAAAAACAAATTTCTGAAGCGACGTTACAGAAAGCCTTTTCAACCATTTCTTATTTAGAACATAGTGTCTCTGCGGATACGTCCCAATCCGAATTTGTTAAAACATTTGAGGATTATTATACAAAACGGGTAAGTGATACTCGGATTGAAAATGGTAAAAAAATGTGGAAAGCCAATCTGTCTATTTTAAATCGGGTTTATGCGAAATATGGTGTGCATCCCCGTTATTTGGTTTCTTTTTGGGGGCTTGAAACAAATTATGGAGCGACAAAAGGATCCCTGCCGTTACTTTCGACCCTTGCCACCCTTGCGTTTGATGGGCGTCGTCGGACGTTTTTTGAAGTACAATTACAGGCTCTTTTGCAAGAAATGGACCGAGGGCGGTTGCCTCTTGAAAAGTTAACGGGGTCTTGGGCCGGGGCGTTTGGGCATTTTCAATTTATGCCGACGACTTATGCACAATATGGCGTTGATGGAGATGGGGACGGCATGATTGATCTTGTGAATTCTTTTCCGGATGCTGTTTATTCTGCGGCTAATTATTTGTCTCGTATGGGCTGGGCAAAAGATGAAACATGGGGACGTGAAGTTATGGTTTTGCCTCGGTTTAATTGGGGTGCATATGTTGAGGGCGAAGTATTGCCTTTGAAAGTGTGGCATAAACGAGGGGTGCGTTCTGCAACAGGGCATTTTTTACCCCATGTTGATTTAAAGGCGAAACTTATTTTACCACAAGGATCTGATGGTCCTTTATTCTTGGTGTATGAAAATTTTGATCGGATTATGAAATGGAATCGTTCTACTTTTTATGCTTTGGCTGTTGCGCGGTTGGCGGATCGGTTGATGGGGTATCCTAAATTGCATACGCCTTTGTTGAAAGAGGCATCTTTGACCCAAGACCAGGTTCGAAAAGCCCAATATTGTTTGCAGGAAAAATCTTTTTATGTGGGGGATATTGATGGCATTATTGGGAAAGGTATGCGTAAAGGTATTCGCGATTTTGAATCCCAAAATGGTTTAACCCCCGATGGTTTTTTGGATCAAAAGACGTATGATAAGCTGATTGATTAGTTATTGAATCGTTTGTTCTGCTTCTTTAAAAATACTCGCGATCATTTTTTTATCTAATTTCGTTGCTTTTGAAAAAGGGGTTTCTCCGTTATTGTTTCTTTCAGATAACATTGTCTGATTTTCTTTTATGATTCTTTTTAAAAGTTCATGTCTATTTATAGGGTCATTTGTTGGTTTGTCTCCGGAATCTGTATAAAGGATCATTAAATGAAGGAGGTTATTTCCTTCTTTGTCTTTTATAAGATGATCAAGGTATGTTTTATTATAGAGAGAGGAAAAACTGTGTGTATGCTCTTGGTTTTTCGAGTGCTTTTGTTAAAATTGTTTTTCCATTTAGATCTTGTGCGTTTAGGTTATATCCTTTTTTGTTCAAATCATCAAAAATGTTTAATATTTGTGTCTGATTTTCAGATTGTACAAAATCAATGGAGCTTGTTAGTACAGAGCTTCCGTCATCATTTTTGGCATACAGATCTGCTTTATACTCTAACAGGATTTCTACAATTTCTTTGTTGCCTTTTTCAAGGGCATTTAAAAGCGGATAGCTTATCGTTTTCCCCTTAAATTTGTGTGGGATATTGGCATATTCGGGTCTTTTTTCTAAGATGATTTGTGTCGCTTTGATTTTATTATGGTGCGTGCTATATAGCAAGGGAGGTTGATCAAAATACCCGGTTTTTTCATCTATAGATTCGGGTTTTTTAAATAGCCAGCATTGTAAGTCATTTAGATCATCTTGATCAATCGCCTCAAAAATTGTTTTTGTTTTAAGTGTGCAATTTGTGAGGTCTATTTTTTCTGTCGGTGTCGTTTTGCTTTTTGCCGTTTTAAATTTTTCTTCTATTTCAGCTTTTTTCGTGTTCGTTTGTTTTTGTAGCTCTTTTTTGTTTTTATTGGCAACAATCGCGCTGGTACTCGTCGCGATTGCGCCGATTCCGGTGATGGCTGTCGTTATTGCAAATAATTTCTTTTGTTTTTCGAGCTTTTTCTTTGTTTTTTTGAGCTCTATGTTTTTGTTTTTTAATGTTTTATTTTGTCTCTGAAGGTTTTCTTTCTCTGTTTCAAGCGGATGCAAGAATGTATTCCCCATGATTGATTGTGGGAGATAAAGCAGGGCTAAAAGAAAGGCTATTTTTCTCATCTTTGGAGTATACCATAAAATAATTTGTAAAAAAAGCATGGAAAGGCTTGATATTCAAACATTGTCTTCCTATATGTGTCTTAGTTAATTAAATGAAATTAGTTTCGGCCCATTTATGGATGGCCGATCTATTTTAAAAGGAGTATGAAAAATGGGAAAAGTAATTGGAATTGATTTGGGAACAACCAACTCATGTTTTGCCTTTATGGACGGCAAAGAGGCCAAAGTTATTGAAAATGCAGAAGGGCGTCGTACGACTCCGTCTGTGGTTGGATTTACCGATTCTGGGATGATTGTTGGGACACCGGCGAAAAACCAAATGGTGACTAATCCAGAAAAAACGGTTTATACGGTTAAACGTCTTATTGGACGTCGTTTTGATGATAAAGAAGTGGTTCGTGAAAAAGACACTGTTCCTTATCAAATTGTTAAAGGTAAAAATGGCGATGCTTGGGTAAAAGTTGGGGACAAAGATTATGCCCCTTCACAAATTTCCGCCTTTATTTTACAAAAAATTAAAGCCGATGCCGAGGCTTATTTAGGTGAAAAAGTAACAGATGCCGTTATTACCGTTCCTGCTTACTTTAATGATTCTCAACGCCAGGCAACGAAAGACGCTGGGAAAGTGGCTGGGCTGAATGTTTTACGTATTGTGAACGAGCCAACAGCCGCGGCGCTTGCGTATGGCTTGGACAAGAATAAATCTGGCTTAATTGCCGTTTATGACCTTGGTGGTGGAACTTTTGACGTTTCCATCCTTGAGCTTGGTGATGGTGTCTTTGAAGTTAAAGCCACAAACGGGGATACTTTCCTTGGTGGTGCTGACTTTGATAAACGTATCATTGACTTCTTGGCGGATGAATTTAAAAAGACCAATGGGATTGATCTACGTAAAGATATGACGGCGCTGCAACGTTTACAAGAAGCGGGTGAAAAAGCCAAAATTGAACTTTCGAGTGCGATGGAAACAGATATTAATTTGCCGTTTATTACAGCCGATGCCTCTGGTCCAAAACATTTGAATCTTAAAATGACTCGTGCGAAATTGGAAAGCCTTGTTGGCGATTTGATTGAAGCCACTTTAGAGCCTTGTAAAAAAGCGATTAAAGATGCGGGCGTGTCTGTGGGTGATATTTCTGAAATTATTTTGGTGGGTGGTATGACCCGTATGCCAAAAGTACAAGAAGTTGTAAAAGGCTTCTTTGGAAAAGAACCACACAAAGGGGTTAATCCAGACGAAGTTGTGGCTTGTGGTGCGGCAATTCAAGGTGGTGTTTTAAAAGGAGACGTGAAAGACGTTCTTCTTTTGGATGTGACACCATTATCCCTTGGGATTGAAACGCTTGGTGGTGTATTTACGAAATTAATTGAACGTAATTCAACTATTCCAACCAAAAAATCACAGGTTTTTTCGACGGCGGAAAACAACCAAAGTGCCGTATCTATTCGCGTGCTTCAAGGCGAACGCCCAATGGCTGCGGATAATAAGATGTTGGGTAATTTTGATCTTGTTGGGATTCCACCTGCACCACGTGGCGTGCCTCAAATCGAAGTAACCTTTGATATTGATGCTAATGGTATTGTGCATGTGTCTGCGAAAGACAAAGCTACCGGGAAAGAACAAAAAATCTCGATTAAATCGGATGGTGGCTTGTCGGATGAAGAAATTGAGAAAATGGTTCAAGAAGCTGAAAAAAATGCAGACGCGGATAAAGAAAAGAAAGAAAAAGTGGATGCGAAAAATGGTCTTGATGGGCTTGTCGCTTCGACAGATAAATCCTTACAAGAATATGGGGATAAAATTTCTGCCGAGGAAAGAAGTGCTTTGGAACGCGCTTTGAATGACGCCAAAGACACTTTGAAAAAAGAAGATGCCTCGGCTGACGAGTTAAAGAAGAAAACAGAAGAGCTTTCTGCTGCGGCGATGAAACTTGGTGAAGCCATGTATAAGGCTGAACAAGATAAAGCACAAGCCTCTGAAGGCAAACCGGAAGACAAAAAAGATGAAAAAGTTGTCGATGGTGAGTTCGAAGAAAAGAAATAATTTTCTTAAGATAAATAAAAAAAGAGCCGAAAGGCTCTTTTTTTTGGATTGTAATAAAGTTTAGTAGTTTATTGTTATTATAAAAGGCGTGCCACCTGCATTGCTTGTATTATACACGCCAGCTGGTTCATTTCCAGTTAAATAGATTTTGCCGTGAATATCAAAATCTCTTGGTCCAGAGCCTTCTGATGTTACGAAAGTACCTTCATCGCCGTGTCCTGGTGCAAGGCTGGGGTCAAAAAATATTGTATTTCCAGCGCCATCACTTAGTGTTGCGGAGGCTCCAATTAGAGAAATATGAAAGAAGACATTGTAGGCACTTACAACCGTCATTATTCCAGATGATGGTGTTCCGGAACAAACATATGTTGCTGGGCAGGTTACATTTCCTGCGAAGATAGGAATCTCTTGAGCTCCTGCACTGGGGTCAATTGCAATTGTTCCAAAGTCAACATTTTGTGTGTTTGTTATACTTAGTGGGCTTGATAATTCTGTTTGAGCATGTCCTGGTGCCGGTTGCGGCCATAACGCCAGAGCTAAACATAAGGCTCATTGCGCATAATGATATTTTAAATAGATGGTTCATGATAGATTTCCTTTCTCTCTATGGGAAGAGTATACCCTATTTTAAGATCAAAAAAAAGAACCTTTTTGAAGGCTCTTTTTTTAGCATATTAATAGTTTACGGTAACAATGTAAGGTGTGCCACCTGCGTTAGCCGTTGAATATGTCCCTGCGACTTCTGATCCTGTGAAATCTATTTCTCCACGAACAGGAACACTTGTAATTCCGCTTCCATAAAGGCTTTGGAGCGATCCGGTTCCAAGCACCGGTCTGTATGTAATCGTGTGTCCCGCGCCATCACTTAGTATTCCTGTTGCTGATAAAGCAATGTTTACATCGGTGTTTGGTCCCCCAGTAATTCGGATTAAACCATGTTGTGGGGATCCACCACAAAGATAGCCTGTTGGGCAAGAATAAAATTGGCCGATAAGATTAATTCCAATTGTTTGAGGGCCAGATGCGGGATCGATTGAAATAATGCCAAAATTTACATTTCGTTCATTTTCTACGATGAGGGGGCTGGATAGTTCTGCTTGGGCATGTCCTGTGCCAGTTGCGGCCATAACGCCAGAGCTAAACATAAGGCTCATTGCGCATAAAGATATTTTAAATAGATTGTTCATGATGGATTTCCTTTCGTTCTATGGAAAGAGTATAGCATATTTTTAAAACAAAAAAAAGAGCCTTTTTGAAGGCTCTTTTTTTTTGATTGTAACATACAGTTTAGTAGTTCACTGTGATTGTGTATCCTGATCCTGCTGTAGAAGTATATACTCCAGCAACTTCAGTTCCAGTAAAGTCGATTGATCCACCGATTGCAAAATCACCAATACCTGATCCATCAAGTGTAAATGCATTGTATTGATCTGTTGCATTGTCGAAGATTGGGTCAAATGTTAATTGGTTTGCAGATCCATCATCCAATGTTGCTGTTGATCCTGTAATATCAACGTTAACAGCTGTTGATGGTGCCCCTGTAACGCGGATAGATCCGGCTACTGGTGTTCCAGAACAAACATATGTTGCAGGACATGTTACTGTTCCAGTTGCAGCAGCAATAGAAACTGTTTGTGCACCTGCACCTGGATCGATAGCGATAACACCAAGATCAACAGTTGTTGTGTTTGTAACGGTTAGTGGGTTTGTAAGTTCAACTTGTGCATGTCCTGTTCCAGTTGCAGCCATAGCCCCTGAGCTAAGAACAACGCCCATTGCAAATAATGATACTTTAAATAAATTTTTCATAGTTACTCTCTCCTCTGTTTTTAAGAATGTTGTGTTTCTAGACACAGAGGCCATTGTATCATATTTTTAGATTCAATACAAATAAAAAAATGAAAAAAGCAAAATATATGACTTTTTTAATAGTTAACCGTTACTAAAAAGGAGGATCCGTTGCTTGATGTGTATGTTCCAGGGGATTCGTTTCCTGTGAAATCAATTTTTCCACCAAAGGGAATTGTCGCCGTTCCACTTTGGTCCAGCACAATATTTGATAGGATATCTGTCTCTCCTTCAAAAGTTGGGTCAAAGGTGACGAACCCGCCGGCCCCATTTCCAAGTGTTGCCGTTGCCCCCGTTATATTGATATTGACGAGAGCATTCGGGGCGCCACTTGTTTGAAATTGGCCTCTGTTTGGATTTCCTCCACACACATATGTTTCTGGACATGTTATTGTGCCGTCTGCGGTCATACTTATTGTTTGAAATCCCATATCTGGGTCGATTGCAATAAAACCAAAGTTGCACTCAATCTGATCGATGATAATAAGAGGACTGGCTAGTTCTGCGCGTGCGTGCCCAATGCCAAATACGGCGCTAGATTGATTTGATAAGAGCATTGTTATGCCAGTAAAGAATAGATGTGAAATGAATCTCATTGAATTCTCTTTTGTTGTTTTTCAAAAGGATAGCATAAATTTGAGAAGAATGAAATAAAAAAACCAAAGATGACCCATTTGAGTTCAATTGAGCTGCTGACTTTCGTCCCTGACTCACTGATCGAATCGCCTGTCCATCTTTGGCTTGTTCATTATAGGTTTGAGAATTATAAAAATCAATCTGTTATAATTCTTTGAAATATGTGTGGGGGAGGGGAGAATAAAAAAAACTCAAGCAGGGGACGGCACCTTATATAGGGAAGGGAAGGAGATAAGAAATGCCGCCCGCTGCTTGAGTTTATAACTATTATTCGTCTAAATATTCGTTGCATTCATCAATTAAGAACGATGTAACGCTGGCAAGTGTGTCGCTATTGATGCGATAAACAATGTTTCTGCCGTGTTTTTCTTTTGTAATCAATCCAGAATTTTCAAGTTCTTTCAAATGGAAAGAAAGTGTTCCGGCACTGATTTTAATCTTTTTTAACATTTCGGAAGGATATAATCCTTCGTCGCCTGATTTAACGAGGAGTTTAAAAACCTTGAACCGCACTTCTTGCGATAGGTTGTTAAACACACGGATTAGGTTCTTGTAGCGCATGCTTTCCCTTTTCAGTTTAGATTCATACCTGATTCTTAGCATCAAGGCAACAAAAGAATCAAGAAAAACTTTCAAAATAATATAACTGTCTAATTTATATATATTTTTAATGTTTTATAATTCATGCCTTTTATAATTATGGAATTATAGATTTTTAGTATTTTAAAACTAAATATTAAGTATTGTTTTCAAAAGGTTTTTCTTTGATGTTTTCTTAGATATTTATGGGGATTCGTTTTTATCGCTTGTTTGATTCTTTTAAATTTGTTACAATCCGTCTATCTGATTACGTCTATTTTTTATTGAAGAGGAAATTATGAAAAATTTATTTAAAGTATCATTATTTGCAATGGGCATTATGTTTAGCTCTGGCGTTATGGCTGCAACCGGCACAGGACATGCGTAGGCAGAATTATCTCAGCCATTAATGATTACATCTGTTACTCCGATTAATTTTGGAACAATTGCGATTGATCCATCTTCGGGGCCACAAGTTGTGGAGGTCCATGATGAATGCCCTGCAACGTGGGTTTGTAGTGGTCTTTTTAGACGGGGTAACTTTCTTATTTCAGGAGCTCCTAATACGTATATTTATTTGGATCTGTCTGGCGAAACGGCTGTTTTGACAGACGGTGCAGGCACGAGTATTGTTTTTGATCCTTGGTTTGGTCCTGGGGCTGGGGATGGGGATAAGGCTACTACAATAACTTCTCCTGAGGGGACACGTACTGTCACACCACGTGGGTATATGTATTTTACAGGGAATGAACCTGCTGGTTCATATTCCACACAAAATGCCGGTGGGTCTCCATTTACATTGACCGTAAATTATTAGATTAGGTGAATAAGAAAAAGAGCAGAGAGACTCTTTTTTTATTTTAGCTTTTTACAATGAAATAGTCTTCTGGGTCGATTGGTTTGTTTTTATATCGAAGTTCCAAGTAAACTTTTCCATTTGAATCGAGTCTTCCGATAGGCTCGCCCGCTAGGATCGATTTTCCTTCGGTTACAAATGGCGTTGTAATTCCCGCAATGACCGAGTGATAGCCTTTGGGATGTTCGATAATCATCAAATTGTCATACTTTTTAAAGGGGCCAGAGAAAAGAACGCGGCCATTGTATGGTGAAATAACGGAAGCCTTGGACGCCGCTTTTAGCGTTAATCCTTTCGCGGTTATGCCACCTTTGTTTTTTTGACCAAAACGGGTGACTTTGATGCCACGCACGGGTGCCGGTGTTTTTGATTTTGTTGTCGGGGCATCCCCGGCAACTTTCTTTTTTTCGGCCATGAGTTTCTTCAAAAGATCGGCAAGATTGTTTGATTCTTTTGCGAGTTTTTTTATTCGTTCTCTGGTTTTGGAAGCCTCGCTGGCGATTTTGTCTTCCGCTTGTTTCTTTTTTGAAAGAATCGAATCGAGTTCTGTTTTTTCTGATTTTAATTTATGGGTAACACTGGCTACTTCTTTTGTTTTTTGTTCTGTGCGATTTTTTATGTCATCTAAATCTGCTTTTTTCTTTGTAAATCGTGCGATTTTTCCTTGGGCGATTTCAACTGTTCCTTCGACCAAAAGGGCCGTGTTCATAACCTCCATGCCGTATGTTTGTTTTTGCATTAAGATCAGTGATGGGGGTTCAAGCGCAATGCGTTGGAGAATTTCAAGCAATGCGATAATGTCTTTACGCTCGGTATTGATGTCTTTTGAAAGCTGTTTTTGCTGTTCCTTTAGTGTATTAAGTTGACGGCTAAGGCTGTTTAGATTGCTTTCTTTTTCTTGTAAGTCTTTGGCAAGCGTGATCGTTTCGGATTGGAATTTTTTAATTTCAGATTTTATCGCTTGGCGTTCTTTGTCTAATTTTTTTTGTTTGGCTTTTTCAGATTGTAGCTTTTTTTTGATTGTTTCTAATTTTTGGGCGGTTTTGCTTTGGGCATAAATAGGACTTGCCATAATAAAAGAGATCAGCAATACTGTGATAAATAAACGCATAGCCCAGACTTTAACATAATGGAAATAAAAATCAAACCTTCTTTTTTAGCTGACCCGGTTGTTCTTAAAC
>JAFGVS010000049.1 GCA_016937865.1 Alphaproteobacteria bacterium | reverse complement strand
AAAACGCAGAAAAGAATATCGACGAGCATTTGGATAAAATGAATTTAGAATATCAACAACGTCGCCAAACAGAAATTACAGAGGAATTGATCGATGTGGTGTCCGGCGCGGAAGTTTTAAATGCCAAAAAGAAAAAGAAATAAAATAAAATAAAATCCCCAACCGGGGATTTTATTTTTTATAGCTTTTTTCCTAAATTAGGTTAGAATAGGGGGACATGGATACACAAAATGCACGTTCTTTCAGCATTTTATCCCCGGCTTTTGAAAAGAGGCCGGTGGTTTTTGTATACACGCATGAAGAAGAGTGCCGTCAAATAGAGGCTTTATATAGCTCTTGGACAGCCGTTCACACCATTGATAACATTGATTTTAACCGACCTTTGTCCCCCCAGGATAAACAGGCGATTTCTCAAGTCGAAAAAGCATTACGTTTAAAAAAGCCCGTCATTGCGGTATTGCCACTCTCTTTCCTTTTGGTGAAAATGAATTTAGAAAGAAGTGATATCCTTTTTTCCAAAGGAAAATCAATCCCATTTGAAACGAGCATTAAAAAATTAACGAATATGGGATATAATCGCGTTTCCGAGGTTTTGGAGCCTGGCGATTTCGCAATACGCGGGGCACTCATTGATATTTATCCCATAGGGGCTAAAAATCCATTCCGACTGGATTTTTTTGGGGATGAAATCGATCAAATCCGTCCGTTTGATCCGTTAACACAACGCGCCCAAGGGATAATTGATGAGATCGAAGTAGAAAGCTTAAATGAATTAGAATCAAAAGAGGCAGATAAAACTTTCCTAGCACAAATAGATTCAAGCATTGAACTTTCTCTCCCAGATGATTTAAATTTTCAGCTCGATCAACGCTATTTAGAAGACCTTAATTCAAAAGATATTACACAAGAAGAAATCTTGAAAATTTTAGAAGGTTTCCCCAAAACAGAAAATACATTCAAAATATTACCATCCGCATCGTATGATTCAAAAAATCAACTAAAACAAGACGCTTTAGCGAAAATAATTCAAAAAAAGAAAACAGTATTTGTATTAAAAAACAATGAATTAAAAGATAGACTTTTAGAAAAATATGATGTTGAGGCAAAATGGTGTGAAACATTGGAAAAAGCCTATCAAGAATCCGGATTATGTGCTATAAAAGGACAATTAACAGGCTCGTTTGAATCAGATGTCCTAGCCATTATTGATGGAAAAGACCTTTTCAAACACCTAAAAACAAAACATCGACGCCCGTTAAAAAGACCCAAGGAAACCATTGGCTTTGAAATAGAATCTCCACCCGAAATAGGGGAGGCAATTGTGTATACACAACATGGCATTGGGATATTCGAAGGCATTGAGAATATGACCATAGGTGAGGGAGGCCAAGACTTTATCAAAATCCGATATGGCTGTGGATCCTTGTTCTATTTACCTGTGTTCCGCATAGAAGAAATCTATAAATATGAAGGGTCTACGGGGCAACTTATCCTGGATAGATTAAATTCCACACAATGGCAAACCCGCATGAAAAAAGCCAAAGAAGCTTTGATGCGCTACGCCAAACAGTTAATTGAAACCGCAGGGAAACGTTTAATTAGCCACGCACCTATATTTAAAAAAACACCGGAATATGATAGCTTTGCAGAAAAGTTTGAACATCCAGAAACACCCGATCAATGGGGCGCGATAGAAGATATTGAAGTAGATTTTAAAAAAGCGCACCCCATGGATAGATTACTTTGCGGCGATGTGGGCTTTGGAAAAACAGAAGTGGCTTTGCGAGCGGCCTACTTAGCAATTGAATCTGGATACCAAGTGTCCTACATTGCGCCGACAACATTGCTCGTGAGACAGCACTTAGATACTATTCAAAAAAGATTTAAAAATGAGCCTATTAGGATAAAATCTTTATCGCGCTTGTCAGCAAAGACAGCACAACAAACAAAGCAAGAAATTCAAAAAGGAATATGCGATTTTGTAGTTGGTACTCATGCTGTTTTTTCCAACACATTACAATTTAAAAATCTAGGCCTTATTATCCTAGATGAAGAACAGCATTTTGGGGTTCTGCAAAAGGAAATACTAAAAGAACGGTATCCAGAGGCACACATGCTAACCTTAACGGCCACGCCAATTCCACGTACACTTCAATTCTCGATTTCTGGGATTAAAGACCTTAGCTTATTAACAACATCTCCAATAGGGCGTTTTCCCGTTAAAACGGATATTTTTAAATTTGACGAAGAACGTCTTATTGATCTTATCAGGAGGGAGAAAAAGCGAAAAGGACAATCATTCTTGGTAGTTCCTCGCATTGCAGACATTCCAACGATCCAAGAAATATTAGACAATGAAAACATAAGCTATTCCATTGTAAATGGCCAATTGCCGGTTCGGCAAATGGAAACAGCCATTGAGGAGTTTTCTCATCAGGAAACAGATGTTCTAATCGCCACGGCCGTCATTGAATCAGGGTTAGATCTAGGACACGTAAACACGATGATTATTTATAAAGCGCATAAGTTCGGAATTTCGCAACTATATCAATTGCGGGGACGCGTAGGGCGCCGGGAACGCCAAGCCTATTGTTATTTAACGTATCCGGCTGAAACACCCATTGGCGAAGAAGCCATGCGTCGTTTGCGTCTTATTCGGGCTTTCTCTGATTTAGGGTCTGGATTCAGATTAGCTCAATCAGATTTAGATATTCGTGGCGCCGGAAATTTCTTTGGGACGGACCAATCCGGACACATGCGGGAACTCGGTATGTCTTTATATCAAAAAATGCTCGCCAAAGAAGTTAAAAGACAAAAAGCAAAGCTTCAACAAACAGACGAAAAAGAAATTGTATTGGCAGAGGTCGACATAAACCTAACGGCACATTTCCCAAAAGATTATATTAAAGATGAAGACCTGCGTTTACGTGAATATTATGCAATGAAAAATATAAAGAGCTCGAAAGAACTATCTGAATTTAAAGAAGATATTGCAGATAAATTTGGAAAAACACCTGTCGAGGTAGAAAATATGTTAAACATCATTCAATGGCGCATTCAACTCGGAGAACTAGGGGTTCGATATGCAAAATCCATATCAAAAGGCATTCAGATATCATTTTCAAAACATCATTTTCCATATGATAAAGATAAACTACTTCAAACGATATTAAAACAGCCTGCAGAATACAGTTTTCTACCCAATGGCGATTTAATACGACATTTAAATAAACACAATATTGTGGAAAACATGAAAGAGCTGATTACGTTCTTAGAAAAACAAAAAATAACTTAAAATAAAATCCCCTTTTAGGGGATTTTATTTTATATTACATGGCAAGCCTTAAGATTCAGATTCAAAAATCTTATGTGGACGGAGATTCCAACCAGAACATGTCCAATTTTCATCACTTTCTTCTTTTTCAAAGATACATAGTCCGCCGGTTGCAACTTTAATGTCATGATCTTTCGCAAAACCATTAAAATCACCGGTTAAATGCGGTGAAAAGCGTAAAATACCATTGCTGGTTACAATAAGAACACGCTTTCCTTTATATTTTTCTTCCGTTTCTTTTGCAATTTGATGCCACATATTAATAATAGCCTGAGGATCAACTTTCCAACCGTCTGGCACGGTCGCATCATCATTCCATTTTTGAAGCGCTTCTTCACCCAAACGGGCAACCACGTCTTCTTCAGGTTTACCTTCATCTGGACCATAATCAATTTCAATCAAACGATCATCCTTGATAATGTCTTGTCCGATTCCCATGGCGTTAACGGCCTGTTCTGCTGTTTGCGTCGTACGTTTTAATGGTGCCGCAAAAACGACATCAGGAAGCAAGTTTTCGCGTTTTAAGTACAATCCCAATGAAGTACCTAGCTTTTCTTCTGTTAAGGGAAGGTCTGTTCGACCACCCACGCGCAAAATGACATCGCCTTTCGCAAAAGTATTGCCATGGCGCGCCAAAAGTAAGGTTGTTTTATGCGACATCTAATAATTCTCCACATTCATCAATAATAGCTTCAGCGCGTGCCAAATCCTCAGGGGAATCAACACCACTCATACCTTTATAGTTCCGATAATCAACTTTTACGACTTTTATTTTAAACCCATTTTCAAGGAATTTAAGCTGCTCAAGACCTTCACAAAGATTTCCATAAACCGTTTCTTCAAAATCTTCTAATTGTTTAAGAACTTTAAGCGTGTATCCATAAAGACCAATATGGCGTAAAACAGGGGAATATTTTGGACTTAGCGCTTTCATTTTATCGGCTTTGCGAAGGGCAGGAATGATGTTTTTTGAAAACCAAATAGAATCAAATTCTGTATTTTCTAAAATAGGGGACATCATATTTTCACCCTTAGGCAATTTTACAACAGCGCAAGTGCCTGAAAACGGTGTTGTTTCTTTATCTTTACGTAATTGTTCAACCCCTTCCCAAGTCAAATTCACAACAGGGGTAACAACGGCTAATTTAGGATCATTTAAATAAGCTTGAACCATTTGTTCGACAAACCAAGGTGGGCAAAGAGGCAAGTCTCCCTGCAAGTTAACAACAAACTCTGGGTCAACCCCCATAACTTTAACAAGATCTAAAATACGATCGGTTCCTGTTTCACAATCTTCTGAAGTCATATAACAATCGATATTTTTTTCTTTACAGAAATCCATAATGCGTTGATCTTCTGTTGCAACAGCACATTTGACCATACCATCTTCAAATTTACTTGCGGCGTGTTGGGCATTTTCCCAAACACGGAGCAACATTTCTTTGCCTCTAATATCAATAAGAGGTTTCCCTGGGAAACGAGTAGATCCATAGCGCGCTGGAATACCGATAAGAACTTTCATTATATCAAACTCCTTTTTTGAAAGATGAATGAGAAGAAGGTAGAAGATTAGCGGATAATTTGCAATAAAAAAGAGCTCGAAAGCTCTTTTAAAAAAAGATTTAAAAAACAGACTTACTTACTTCATAATTTTAGTAGAAAGAATTTTTGCAACACGCTGCGCTTCATTCACAACAGCCTTGGGTGCAAACGGCTTAAGACTTTTAGAACCGAAAGGTTTAGCTAGTCCATTCTCATATAAATAATCCACAAAGCGTTGATGTTTATCGATCATTAACGTTTTAGGGGCATAGACAAATAGGGGCTTTTTGGTTGCTGTTGCTTCAGCCAACATGGACATAGACTCACCTGTAACAACCAATAAATCCGCCGTACCCAAGAAACCAACATATGGATTTGTACGCTTATCCCCAACACCATAAAAATAATCAGAATTTAATTGCGTGCGTAAAATTTCCGTTTGTTTTTCACCTGTGCGCCGGGACGTTGTGACAAGCAAAGAGCCCTTTAAGTCCTTTTTGGTCTTATTTAAAATCGTTGCCAACGTTGCAGCATCTTTGTCAGAAAAAGTGCGCTTTGTCGTTGACCCGCCGATGATAACAACAATGCGAGGTTTAGCACAGTTTTTAAACTCTTTAGCCCACTCTTTTTTTGCATCGACCAACATCTTTGTATTAAAGCGATGTGTCGCCCCAACATATGGCAGAATTTTTGTATGTTTCCGAGAGGAAGACTTATCATGTTGTGGTAACAAAATATAATCGAAATGATTCCAGGATAAATTAGGGTTTAAAATATGAGCCAATATGGCATTTGGACATTTTTTTTTCAACCAAACCGCCGTAGAGGCAGTCCGGCGTCCGCCAGAAAGAATAAGATCAGGCGCATTGTCCTCAAAAACACCCCCAGACTCTGGCGTGTGTGGCACACCAACCAAAGCATGCATGAAATTAGGCAGTTTGATTTTCCAAGAATATTCAATTTTCTTCTCAATCACATTAAAGCCATCCAAATATTTCGCAATGCCGCGCAACTGATTAATAGTTCCAGTGCGATTGTCCGCAATTAACCAAGCGGTAGGTTTTAAAAAAGGCATAACATTCTTAGACAAGCGCTCTGCTGTTTTCTGCTTATCTTTCACATACTTATATGCGTTATTTATCAAAAGGTCTCGTTTCTTTTTATCGTCAAAAAGAGTTTTAACTGCTTTAAATAAATCATCGCCAGTTTTTACCCGTAAAAGAGCATGGGCCTTCTCAAAATCCGTATAGAGTTCTTGAAAATTGAGGGTATGTGGGCCAACAATGAGGGCGCATTTCATACCGGCGGGCTCCACAGGTGTATTCCCCCCCCAACGCACAATGGAACGACCTGAAAACACGATATCGGCCAATGTATAGAGCAGGGCCATTTCCCCCATGGTGTCAAATAAATAAATATCCGTATCTTTGCCAGGCTTTTCACCTTTAGAGCGTTGCGCCCAAGTTAAACCGGCTTTCTTTAATAAGGCAATGACTTCGTCCGCACGCCCTGGATGTCTTAAAGCCACAAGAGTTAACAAATTGGGTTTTTCTTTTTTTAATTTTTTATGGGCTTCAATAACGAAAGGCTCCTCGGCAGCACCATCCAAACCTTTTCCAGTAGATGCAGCCAGCCAAAACGGGCGATCACCCATTTCTTTTTTCAACGCAGCTAATTTGTTTTTATCTGGAACAGGAAGCAGGGCACTAAGTTTCAAATTATCCATTTGATAAACCTCTTTAATCCCAAGCTTTTTAAAATAGCCCACTTCTTTTTCACTTTTTGCAAAACAAGCGGTAATACGAGAAAACAAAAAGTCCCGCACACTTTTCATAGACATGAACTTTTTAAAAGAACGATCAGAAAGGCGGGCATTTACCATAATATGGGGAATTTTGCGATCATGAATCTGTTTAATAGCAACAGGCCAAATTTCAGAATCAACCCGTAAAGCCAACCGTGGCTTCCAATGGTCTAAGAAACGTTTTGTTGTCCAAGGTAAATCAATCGGCACGAATTGGTGAATAACGCCTTTAGGCAACCGTGTTTTTAAAAGGGTGGCCGAGGTTGTCGTCCCCGAGGTTATCAAAAAGCGCAGGCTTTTATCTGCTTTTTGCATATGTTCAATCAAAGGAAGGGCAGAAAGGGTTTCACCAACACTTGCGCCATGAATCCAAACAAGGCGTCCATCAGGTCTTTTGACAGAAGGCTTCCCAAAACGCTCCATTAAACGCTTTGGATCTTCTTTTCCTTTCAGCATACGCCAGAAAAGATAAAAATAAATAAATGGTGTGAGTAAAACAAGTAACGCAACATATAAGCGATAAAACATATAAATCTTCTCCTTTTAAATTAAAAAACAAAACCAAAATACACAATAGACCGGAAAAAATCAAATCAAAAAATAGAAAAGGTTGACTATCATATAAGAAAAAAGAGCATGAAATCTACTCCCGCCCACCAAAAGTCCGGATTTTGTGTTCAATCGTATTTTGAATTTCCTGGCGGCCAGAGGATAGGTATTTCCGAGGGTCAATGTTCTTAGGATTTTCCACCAATGATTCACGCACACGTGCGGTCATTGCCAATCGCAAATCGGTATCCACATTTACCTTTGCAACGCCCATTTTACAGGCCTTTTGAAGCAAGTCTTCCGGCACCCCTTTGGCGTCTCCCAAAACGGCCCCATATTTTTCAGCATGTGCAATCCAATCCATAGAAACGGAAGAAGCGCCGTGAAGCACAAGGGGATAAGGATACCCCGTAATTTCCTCAATCACTTTTTTTATCAACGCCAAACGTGCAAAATCTAAAGTGGCTGTTCCAGAAAACTTATACGCCCCATGACTCGTCCCGATGGAAATGGCCAAAGAGTCACAACCCGTTTTTTGAACAAAGTCAGCCGCCTGTGCAGGATCTGTATAAGTTGATTCTTCGACAGAAACATCATCTTCAACACCTTTTAATTGACCGAGTTCCGCTTCAACGGCGACACCTTTTTTATGTGCATAATCAACAACTTCTTTCGTGAGTTTAATATTTTCCATGTAAGGCAAAGAAGAGCCATCGATCATCACAGAAGAAAACCCCGCATCGACACATTTTTTACAAATATCAAAGTCCTCACCATGATCTAAATGAAGCACAATAGGGATAGGGCAGTCTTGTATAGCAGCCGAAACCAGAGCAACAAGACAATCTAGTCCCGCATAGGATATTGCCCCTTTAGAGGCTTGAATAAAAAGAGGGACACTTGTGTCATTCGCAGCAGAAACAGCGGCCTGTACAGTCTCTAAATTATAAACATTAAAAGCCCCCATCGCAAAGGATTGAGAAAGGGCTTTTTGAAACAAGGGACGAGGATCTGCAAAAGACATCTTATTTCTCCATTACTTTTCGCATTTGTTGCATCAAGAATAATTTGTATTCCGGGTGCCCAAATTCTTTCATTTCGCTGCGGATTTGTTTTTCATAGACGCATCCATTTGAGCATTCCATTTGCAGAAATTGCGCTGCAATTTTCACAAACATCTCTTTATAACGTTTAGAGTAGTGATATAAAAGCTTTTCATCTTCCATATAACGTGCCTGTAAGGCTTCATCTTGAACCACTTCCGATTTCAAAATACGATCTGCGGTATAATGCTCATCATACGAAGAGCGTCTAAAATCATTCCATAATTCGTTGAAATTTTCAATAGAAGCCTCAATATCTTGTGCACGCCCTTTATCCCCATTCAAATAACGCTCTGCAAAGTTATCCAAAACGAGTGCAAAATCAAATGGAGCCTGCGTTTGATAATTTAACACGCCACGTCTGTAAGCTTCTCGTGCGGAATTTTCTATTTCTTCAGACATCAAAGGCTCTGGAGCCATCTCAGAAGGAGGTGTAAGCGCAGTCTCTTCCATTTCAGGACATTCTTTTTCTACCTCAACAATTTTTTCGACTTCAATTTCGACAACTTTTTCAACAACAGGGCAAGCTTTTTCATTTTGAACACACATTGGAGAGTTTTTCATTAACAACCAACCAATAACACCAAGCAAAATAGCAATAACCATCAAGTAATAAACATGACAGCGTCTCTTCTCTTTCCTTGGAGGTTGGTTATTCCCACGCACAGGTTCTGGCGCAGCCTTAACTTCTTTTTTTTCTTTCTTTTCAATCGGTTTTTCTTCAACCTTAACAATTGTCTTCAATATCGGAATATTATCCACAGGGGCAGGTTGAGAGACCGCTTTAAAACCTTCACGCATCAACGACTGCAAATAATCTGCACGTTCTTTTGCGAGAGAAACGTCTTCTTTTGCACGATGATATCGTTTTTCCGCACGTTCAATGCGGCGTTTTGTCCGTTTTAATTTAGTCTTATAGAAATATAAACGCTCAACATAATAATCAATTTTTTCAGAATCTGGAATAATTTCCGATTTTTCTT
This sequence comes from Alphaproteobacteria bacterium, assembly GCA_016937865.1. Taxonomy (GTDB): domain Bacteria; phylum Pseudomonadota; class Alphaproteobacteria; order Rs-D84; family NBLK01; genus NBLK01. The sequence goes on along the minus strand of JAFGVS010000049.1, from coordinate 8,990 downwards.
TCTTCAGCTTATCTGCAAAATTATCATGTGTTTCTGTTAGTTTTACAAGAGTACGCTGTGAGCTTTCATGGGTAGAGGAAGCAGCATGATATTCTTTTTGATCAAACGTATAACGCTCTAAAGAATGATGCAAACTTTGCGAAATACGCAAGGTTTCCACCTCTTTGCGTAAAGATTCATTTTCGGGTTCTTTCAACAAGCGGAAATACAAATGAACACCTTCATAGGCAGGCTCCAAACGTTGGTATAAATTACCTTTCTTCGGACGAACTTCGATAGAATCGATTTTTAAATCTTCTTCTAAAATAGTATCCCATTTAACATCAGGGTCAACTTTGTTTTCTTCGTTTTTTCGACAATCTACAATAATCCGATGGAACGGAGCCACTTTATCAAAAGTATCCTCCACAACAAACCGGCGCCCATAATCTTTTTCATAGGCAGTAAACCGAAGATCGCCAGACTCGAAACGATAGGCCTGATAATCTTTAAACGGTGAATCTATTTTCAAAACACGCATAGTGAATCTCCTTCTTTCCCAATGTAAAGCATATCACAAAAAAGAAGGAGTCGCAAATATACAGAAAAATCGCTTTTATATCAAAGAGTTGCAAACCTTAAGAAATTGCGGAAGAATACGATCTTTATCCAGATTCTGTGCAAATTTACGGGCGGTATCCGCAATTTCACCACGTTCAACAGAGGAAAGTCCCAACCCCCATGAAAGAGAATCCATCAAACTTTGAAGGCTGTTTTGAACAAAAAGACGGCCGGTTTTACCCGTTTCAACTTGATCCGAAGCTCCATCGACGGTTGGAATTAGAATGAGCTTACCCATAGCTTGTGTTTGAAGCGCAATTCTCGCAAAAGACACTTTTGTCGGACAAACGATTAAATCCGCAATTTTATACATTAAAGGCTCATCGTCCTCCGGCAAAACAAATGAAATACTTTTAAAAACATCTAAAGCTTCAGCTTCTTTTCGCAGTTTTTTATATAAAGGATGTTCTGGGTTTGCCCAGTTTCTCACCATTAAAACACCAAAATTTCGGTGCGGAAGGCCAGCTAAAGCCTTTAGAAAAAGACTGTCATTTGAATCTTCTTCTTCACTAATATTTAAAATAAGAGGCAACCCATCTGGAACATTCCATTTTTGAGTTAATGCAATCAATCTTTCTGAAGAAATATGCTCTGGAGAAAAGAATTTAGTGTCTACCCAACGTGGAAGGTATGAAATATTATTTTTCAAATCCGCATCATGTTTTAAACCATTTCGAATATATTCAAGAGAGGTAAAAATATGATTAGAATGAATAAGGCCATAAAAACGCAACCTTTTGAATAAAGAAAGTTTTTTTTGTCCAATATCTGTATATGGGTAATGAAAGGTTGAGGTGTATTTTAAATTCAAAATTTGACGAAGGCGTAAAGCCAACCAGCCTGTTAAAGGGGTATTCGCATGAACAAGAGAAATGTCGTATTCCTTTACAACCTCTTTAATTTTTCGAAAAGAAGCCCATAAAGAAAACGGATTACTGCTATGAAGCGGAACCTGAATATGTGTTATCCCAGATCGGCGGAGTCGATTAACCTCATATCCACCAGCAGACATAACAATAGGAACGATACCTTTGGATTGAAGAAAACGAGACACATCAATAATATAATCACTGATTTCCCCACGTTCCATATCTGACGTCAAAAGCAAAAGGCGCAATTTTTTTGATTTCATTTTTTAAATCTCTTATCTAAAAATCTTCTAATATCCAATTAATGCATAATTTTTATTCAACATACAACGACGGTATGAATTAACAGAAGCATATCCTGTGTTTGAAGGAACAGAAAGAGAGATGCGTTGCCCCGCCTCTCCATATTGACGCGATTCAAACGTCGCCCACAAACTATCCCATTTTGCAACAGTATATGGCTTATAAGGCAACAAGAACTTCTGAATGCGACTAGGACTAGATGCTCGGTCAGGCGCACCTAGGCATTTTTTATGATCTCGCACAAACTGATGCATTGTTACTGTCTCATTTTCCCAATGAAACACATCTGCATCCTCAAGCGAACCTTGTTGCATCCCCCAACATCCCGTTAGGAAAAGTAAAAAAAATAAGTAAATCCCCTTCATGAAAACCAATTATAAAGACAAATGTAAGCGCTGCCAAGTAAAAAACGAAAAGATTGCATTTTTTTATTGTTATCCGTATCCTTCGGGAATGCTGAAAAAGAAAAAAAGGGAACATAAATGCTAAAACTTCAGAATATTTCCGTTGCAACAGGGGACAAAACCATTACGGCAGACATCTCACTGCATGTAAAACCGGGAGAGATACACCTTTTATTAGGTAAGAACGGATCAGGGAAAAGTTCTTTATGTATGGGAATCGCTGGAAATCCAAACTATACCATCACAAACGGAGATATGTTTATTCAAGGGAAAAAAGCAACGAATTTGACTCCAGAACAAAAAGCCATAGAAGGATTATTCCTAAGCTTTCAAAATCCACCCGAAATCGAAGGATTAACCGTTGTTCAGCTTGTCAAAACAGCAACAAATATACTCCTTAAAAAACGCGGTGAAAAAGAACTTTCGGCACCAGAGTTTTTCCAAAAATTGCAAGAACTACAAAGCGAGATAGGGATTGAGCAATCACTTCTAACTCGTTCTTTAAACAAAGATTTTTCAGGAGGGGAAAAGAAAAAAATTGAAATGCTTCAAATGAAATTTTTCAACCCAACCATTGCCATCTTAGATGAACCAGATTCCGGCGTAGACGTAAACACAAAACGAATTATTTCAAAAACGATACAAGATATGCGGGAAAAAGAAAAAACGGCCTTTTTGGTTGTCACCCACACATTTGATTTCGCCAAAACATTAAATCCAGACATTGTTCATGTCATACAGGACGGAAAATTGATTGCAACAGGGGATAAAACCCTCTTAAACCGGATCGAAAAAACCGGATTCTAAAGATATTTGCGAAAGAGGGCGACAATGTCCTCTTTTGCCTTACTTAAATCATCATTTAAAATAATATGATCGTACGCCTTCATATGCTTTAATTCTTCCTTAGCGGTCTCTAAACGTTCTTCAATCTGAAGGAGCGAATTATCACCCCGATGGATCAATCTCTGCCGAATAATATCCAGAGAAGGGGGCTGAATAAAAACAGAAACAACCTTACCAGAATAGTTTTTCTTAATTTGATAAAAACCTTGAACATCAATCTCGCAAAGGACTGATTTTCCATCAGAAATAAATTTATCTATAGAGGACTTTAAAGTACCATAATATTTTGCTGAACTGCCGCCATGAACAATCGCATATTCTAAAAAATCACCATTTTTAATACGTGTCTCGAAATCATCTTTCGTTAAAAAAATATAATCTTTTCCTTCAATATCACCTGGTCGAGCCGGACGAGAGGTTGCAGAAACGGACCACGCTAAATGGGGGAAAGTCTTCAAAAGATGTCTTCTCAACGTAGTCTTGCCACCACCAGAAACAGATGATAGAATAAAAAGAATGGGTATTTTCATGAAAGAGCCTCTACTCTGAATATATCATAAACTGAATAAAAACACAATAGATATAAGTCTAAACACTCTCGACTATACATAATATATATTATGCGACAAATAGATTTAATAGGATCAAAGACGAGAGAGATCAATCTCGCCTTTAAAAAGATACAAATATGGCCCCGTCATCATGACATGATTGTTTTCTACCCAGGTAATATACAATGAACCACCATCCAAGACAACTTCAATTTCCTGCCCTTTTTCAACAAAACCCGATTTAACAGCCGCAACGACCGTCGCACACGCCCCTGTTCCACAAGCCTCAGTCACACCGGCACCACGCTCCCAAACACGCATACGCAATTTAGAATGATCCAGTTGTTGCACAAATTCCACATTCGTTTTATTCGGAAACAAAGGATCTGATTCAATCAAAGGCCCTTCCCGTTCTAGATCAATTTCCGCGACATTTTCTACAAAACAAACCGCGTGTGGATTCCCCATGGAAACAGCACAAGACATTAAATTTTCTTTTGAAAAAGAAAGAGATATCGGCAGATTATCAGAATTTACTTGTTTTGATAGATCTGGAATAGACGGGATACCCATATCAACTGTCACCCCTTTATTACTGGCCCGTTTAACCGTTAAAATATCAACAGGTGTTTCGATGGAAACAGCGTCTTTATGGGACTCATCCATTAAAAATCCGGCTAAACAACGGGTGCCATTTCCGCACGCCTCAATCATCCCACCATCATTATTATACATATCCATATAGGCATCTGCTTTTTCAGAGCCACGAATAAAAATGATTTGATCAAATCCAATCCCACGACGACGATTCCCTAATATTTGAATCTCTTCCGCCGACAATTTCAAATCTGATTTTAAACGACAATCGATTAAAACAAAATCATTCCCTAAACCATGCATTTTAATAAATTCAATCATCTCAAGGAACACCTTTCACAACGGATTGAATTGTTACATCTGGAATAGTTAAGTAATAAATACTTAAAATCGAAACAAACGCGCGCTTGTTTAAAACAAGAAAAAATAATGAATTTCCAGATATTTGAAAGAAGGCCCTTAGTAGATTTAGACATCCGCAACACTGGCCAAAAGCTTCACCTGATGGTCTTGAATCAAGGATTCAATAATTTCATCCAGTCCTTCCCCAGTCATAATTGTGTCCAATTTATACAAAGTTAAATTAATCCGATGATCAGACACACGACTTTGCGGATAATTATAAGTACGAATACGCTCTGACCGATCTCCTGATCCAACTTGCACTTTCCGGAGATCACTACGCTCCTTCGCCTGCTCATCTCGAATTTTATCATAAATTCGTGCCAACAACATTTTCATAGCCTGCGCTTTATTTTTATGCTGCGACGATTGATCCTGACATTGAGAAATAGTATTTGTTGGAATATGCGTAATTCGAACAGCAGATTCCGTCTTGTTAACGTGTTGCCCCCCTGCTCCAGATGCACGAAACGTATCAATACGCAAGTCAGCCGGGTTTATATTAATATCCACTTCCTGAGCCTCTGGCATAACGGCAACGGTTGCCGCAGAGGTATGAATACGCCCCCCAGATTCCGTTTCAGGCACACGCTGAACACGATGTGTCCCCGATTCAAATTTCATGCGCGCATAAACACCCTGCCCAGTAATTTGAAAAGAAATTTCCTTATAACCTTTTAAATCACTCTCATTTGCACTTAACACACTGATCTTCCAGCCTTTCTGTGCAGCATAACCTTCGTACATATGAAAAAGGTCACCTGCAAACAAAGCTGCCTCATCCCCACCAGTTCCGGCACGTATTTCAATAATTACATTACGGTCATCCGCTTCATCTTTTGGCAAAAGCACAATTTTAATTTTTTGATGCAACGATTCAATCTTCGATTTCAAAGATCGAATTTCGTCCTCAGCCATCGCCCTAAAGTCTGGATCCTTAAGCATTTCTTGAGATTCGGAAAGTTCATTTTTTGCTTTAAGATATTCTGAAATTAGGCTTGCAGGCTCTTCCAATTTGGAATATTCCTTTGAAAATTTTGCAAGATCTTCCGTCGTTAAACCACCAGAAGAAAGCTTAAGTTCAAGCTCTTTTCTTCGTTCAAGTATTTTATTAAAATTATCTGACATCTTATTCTTTTTTATATTTATTTTTCAATACGAGATTCAATAGATTCAGCATCCATTCGAATATGAGATCGACGAACACCTTTCGGACCAAACTTTCCGACATCTTTACCTAAAACATAAACGGAGAGTCCACCCGCATTACCGACAGTCAATGAAACATGAACATCTTCTTTCATTTCATACGTTTCGCCCTGTTTTAAAATACGAGAAAAAATAACATTACCTGTTTTTCGATTAAGTAATTCAATCCAAGTATCTTCATCCGCACGCAAAACAATTTTATCTGTTGTAATTTCTGCAGAGGAAGGAACAGACTTAAGCTCTTCTGGTTTTAAAGAACTAGTTCCCTCAGAATCAGAAACACTTGAAGAGAGCTCAGGAGACTCATCCGACAGAACAACAGGCTCTAAAACCTCATCTACCACCAGCGGAACAACTCTTTCTTCGGATTCAGAAACATCTTGATTCGCCCCAGAAAACAAAGAAAACAATCCATAGGATGCAAAAATAATTAAAATACCAAAAAGAATATATAAAACATACTGCATTTGAATATATTTTGTGTTTTCATAAAGCGGAACGGTATCATCGGAACCCGATCTAGAGATTTCTTTAGGCGATGGATTTTCTAACAAATAGGTTTCAACAATTTTTTCTGGATTAAGTTTCAAATATGCTGCGTAACTCTTTAAAAACCCAATTGTATATGTTTGACCAGGCAACATATTGGAAGTGTCATTTTCAAGCGCCTCCAAGTAAATCTTTCGAATACAAAGTTTGTTTGCAGCCGTCTTAATTTCTTTCTTTTGCTTCAGACGCGCCTCTTTTAAAGTCACGCCAACAGTCTTTTTTTCAGATGTGGCAGATAACACAGAAGGCATCTTGTTTTTATCGGGCATTTTTATTCCTCCCCTAAAATTAATAAATAATACCTCAACAGTGTATAAAACCTTTTAAAGCTCTTCAAGTCTTTTATTCCGTTTTATATACTTTAAAATTAAATTATGAAAACAAAGAACAAACACAAGAAAAAACTCAAAGGAAAAATATTAAATAACCAAAAAAACAAATCAATAAACAAAAAGAAATACACAAGAATAAAAAAGTTATTATTCAAAATATTAAATATCAAAGCTATAAAATAACCTTTAAAAAATAAAAAAAGACAAAAAGGCTCTTATGTACATTAGTACATAAAAAAAGCCAACTCGAAAACCACCTCTTTTTCTGGTATACTTGTGCCATAGAGAAAAGGAACATATGATGATATCCAAAAAAGGTGAAGATTCTAATAACCTGCGCTCTTATTTAAAAGATGCAAATTTCGTTAAAGCGTATTTAAAATATATTAAGACAATTACGGGAGAAATTGAGCAAATTTATAAAGATCTAAACATCCCAGAATACCGGGCTATTTCCGCAGGCAACTTGATAGAAGTCCGCAACAACAAACCGGACTTAAGATATTCTCGCTTTATTAAAGAAACAGGCGCAGAATACAGAAACCCTCATAACAAAAAAGTATGGGCTAAAATAATTGATCAAAATCAAATAGCTTTCACCGATTCCTTAGACTTTAAACATAAAAAAACAGATGTTCCTTTTACATATATTGGCGTACCGACACAAATACATACAAGCTCAGATTTTGAAGAAATTGAATATTTTGAAGATATCTTACGAATTGGCAAACATATTGCCTTTGCCGAAATAAACCTTCAGCTAAATCCAAAAATTCAAGAAGTCTTATTTAGAACTATTTTTGAAAAACTTAACCCACAAGACGATGTAGAAAAATATGATAGCGTTCAAAAGGCTTACAAAATAGTAAAAAAAGAACTTGTAAATAAATATTTAAGATCCCTATCCAATGGAATGAGCGAAAACTTTTGGGATGCAGAAGTCCTCTCAGGGCAGATTAATCAAATTATAAATCCAGAACCTAAAAAGTTCTCCATTGAAGGAATGGTAATAACGGCTCTTTCACTAAGATTGATTTCAAGCAAAACAGAAGAAGAAAAAGAAGTGGCAATCAATATGTATGATGACAGGCAAATGAATGACGTCCTCGAGAGAACACTCCAGGGGAAAAGCAGAAGCCGCGCTTCTTAAAAAAGGACAACACTTCATGCAAATACTAGTTATAACCCAAAAATTACCAGAACAATTAAAGAGTAAAGAAAACTTTTTTCAGATTTTAGAAGAAAAAAAACAAGAGGCCAAAAACGCTTTAAAAGACATTCAAAAAAAGCAAACATTTGAAAGTGGCAGTGTACGAACCCCAGATGAAAATGAAAAAAAACGAAAAGAAAAAGACTTTATAATTTTTCATGTCCTACAATCTTTAATGAAAACCCATCCAGATAAAATCCCGGAACGATATAAAAATCACCCAATATATAACGCTTTAAATGAGATATCTCCCGAAAGAATTGTATTTATGTACCACGCCTATATACCTGCCCCAGAAGATTTAAAAAATGTGGATTTGCGCTACAAAGAACTCTTTATGGAAACATACATAAGCCCAGAAATATTAGATTTAACAAGGGCGTTCAAAGACAATCAGCGATAAAGAAAAAATGCGGGTGGCCGGACTTGAACCGGCACGATCTTACGATCGAGGGATTTTAAGTCCCTTGCGTCTACCATTCCGCCACACCCGCGGATAGACCGAAACATCATAACGATTCCTATTTTATATTGCAACAAAAAACCCACCATTACGGCGGGCTTTTTTGCATTTTAAAAGAAAACTTAGTTCAAAGCGTCTTTTAGAGCTTTACCAGCTTTAAATTTAGGCAATTTAGAAGCTTTAATTTTAATTGTTTCACCTGTTTGTGGATTACGTCCTGTACGGGCGCTACGTTTAGAAACTTCAAAATTTCCAAACCCAACTAGGCTAATTTTGTCGCCCTTTTTAAGAGCTTTTTTGATAACCTCAACCATTGCATCAAAAGTTTCTTTTGTTACAGCATTTGAGTATCCAGTTGCATTAGCGATTGCAGAAATAAATTCAGCTTTGTTCATATCATTCTCCTTCAGTTTAAGAATTGAAAGGCTTTCCTCTGAAAGTCTTAATCAAAAACTAGCGCCTTTAAAAGGGTGAGTCAAGCGCAATCGTTATAAATAAAGGGTTTTAGGCCCAAAAAGGCCTAAAAACTAACTTTAAAAAAAGCGTGCATATATTTAAATCAAGCCAACCACAACTTAAAAAGCCCGTAAAATCAACGAATCAGAGGTTTTTCTAAAAAATATATTACAAAAAAGAGACAAAAAAAATAATTTTT
>JAFGVS010000048.1 GCA_016937865.1 Alphaproteobacteria bacterium | reverse complement strand
TTACGTATTCTACTCATTTTTGATCTCCTTTTTGATCTAAATTAGTAGCTTAACACACTGTCCGAATTTTTGGGACCACCTCTTAATTACACCCACATAATTTACACTGAAAACGTTGCATACCATGCGCCGTGCCATTTTTTACTTTCTCATCACTTTTACATTTGGGACAAAACATGGATGTACTGTAAAAATTATTTTGTAAAAAATCCAGAACAACTCGATAGATTTTTATTCCGTCAGACTTTTTCGGTGTAAGACTGAATTGGCTGAATCTATGTTTTCTTTTTCAATCAAATCTTCTGGGGTCGATAAATGGTACCATTGACCTGTAAAAACCTGACCAAAAAGCGTATTTGTTTTTTCAGCATCATCCCATAATTTCAAAAGCGAAAAGTGAACCGGCAACTCTTTCCCGGAAAATAAATCCGCGTTTGTGATATGAACGCCCATATACATTTTATTTTTTTCAGAATCAAAGCGTGTTATGTTTCCATTTTCTTTTAAAAAATAATCGCCTTTTTTAACGGCACAATTGACCTGATCCAAATCGCATAACATTAAAGTTGTTGCTTTCTTTTCCCGCCAAACTTGACTTAATGTTTCGAAAACATTTTCATCCCCTTCCCAATAACTGTCTCCATTGACGACAAAAAATGGATCTTTTCCAAAATATGGGAGAGTCTGTCGCACCCCGCCCCCAGTTTCCAAGATTCCAGATTCATCGGAAAAAATAAATTTGATTTCAGGATACTGTTTTTGTTTTCGATCGACAAAATCCTTGATTTGCTTTTTTAGATAATGTCCATTAATGACGATTTTTTTCACCCCGGCATCGGCTAATTTTTCAACCGTATATCCCATGATAGAGCGACCTTTAAATTTAAGCAATGGCTTTGGTGTTCCGTCTGTTAGTGGACGCATGCGAGACCCTTTTCCCGCCGCCAAAATCATGGCTTGAGACACGCTTATTTCTTTTTCTGTTTTCGGCCACAAATCATGCACATCAAAACACAATTTTATATCTTTCATTACAGGGTGTTGGAGTGCACTTCTCAGAAGTCCCCCCACATGCCTTGCATATTGTTTTTGATACGATTTTTTGCCCAGAAAATCGTGTAATCTTTTAAAAATACCAAGCACACGTGTATGACGTAACCCAGCCATGATCGCATACGATGTTTCGAATGTTTTTTTGTCCAAACCAGGAAATTGTTTTAAGTAATACTCTTTCATGTTTTCTTGAATTTCTTGAGGTACTTCCCGACGGGCATCTTCGAGCAATGAGACGATGTCATAGGTGGTCGGCCCACGATACGCATCTTGAAAATCCAAGACGCCACATTGCTTCACCCCGTCTCTTTTAGGCAATAGCATTACATTGGCGACGTGATAATCGCGCAATACTAAATTTTGCGGGCAAGCATGTGCCATGGGGAGAACTTTTTCCCAGGCTTTTTTAAAATCTGACTTTGCTTTTTCTGATGCATCTGGGGTGATCCAATCTAAATAAATCACCATATCTTCGTACATTTTTTGTGGAGAGTAATATCGCAAATCTTTCGGAATAGCTTTTTCAATAGGCATTTTATGGAGATCAATCAAGACATCCATGGCTTTTTTATATAATGGCTCTGGATCTTTTCTTTCATCCAATAATTTTTTAAACGTATTGTTTCCAAAATCTTCCAGAAGCAGAAATCCATTTTCTTCGTCTTTTGCGATGATATGAGGCACGCTGATATTTAAAGATTCTAAGTGTTGATCGATTTGTATGAATGGTGCGATACTTTCTTTGCTTTGAGATGCGTCCATCAGAATTACCGTTTGACCATTTTGTGTCAGACGTTCATATTTACGCCCAGACGCATCTCCGGCAACGGTTCGCTTGTCGGCCTTGTCCCACCCATTTTTTTCCAAAAAGATATTTTTTGCGGTCATCGTCGATCCATTCTCTTTCATTTGAAAAAACAGTCTAAGGCACCCAACCGTGTCTTTCAATAAAAAAGCCCGGGGACGTATATTTTTCTTGTGTTTTTTTATTTCTATGATAGCTTTCTACTAGATAATATAATCAAACTAAATATATAAAAAATATTGAGAGCTGATTCTTTCTTCTAGGGCGAATGAAAAAGGCTTTAAATGTCTTTTTGACCTTTTTTGATTCTTTTCAACGATTTAAACAAAACCGTATCGCATGCGCTTATGTTAAAACCGATTGAAAATATTTCAAAAAATCTAAAAAAATACATTCATTATCTATTTAGTTAGATTATAAATAAGGAAGGGATTATTTTATGAATGTTTCAATTACTGGCGATGCCGGACGTTTACAAGGCGCTTTTGCCCCAGGATCCACCATGGACATGGCCCTCATTTTACCAGGAAATCCCGCACTTGGACGCCATATGGATGACCGTATTTCCTATGCGCTTTTTTTAGCATTTGCCCGTAAAGGTTTTTCCACACTGCGTTTTAATTTCCGTGGAACCGGTCATTCTCAAGGAGAAATTAAAGAATTAGAAGAGGATCTTTTGGCGGATTCCGCCTCTGCCATTGATTGGCTAAAAGAACAAAGTGATGAACTGCAACAACGGATTTGGATTGTTGGTGTTGAATATGGCGCTTATTCTGGCATGCAGCTTTTAATGCGTCGTCCGGAAGTTGAACGCTTTATTGCCATCAGCCCTTCCGTTGACACTTTTGATTTTTCATTTCTTGCCCCATGTCCTTGTTCTGGTTTAATTCTTCACCCGGAAAAAGGTCATGAAATGAAGGGGATTAAACGTAAAACTCTTGCCTCTCGTCTAAATGAACAAGGCAATATTCATACCCGTTTTGAAATGATTCCAGACGCGGATGATAATTTCGAAGTTGGGTTAAAAAAACTCTATCAAACTGTCGAAGATTATATCGTAACAGAACAAGATAAAGAAATACGGTTAATCTAAATGGAAACACCGGATCGCCTTATTGATGCCAAGACAACAGACGATTTAATCAAACTTCGTCCAGAGTCTTTAGATGCGTTGATCGGACAATCCGAGTTAAAAGAAAACCTGAGAATCTTTATTGCCGCGGCAAAACAAAAAAATGTCCCAATGGATCATGTTTTATTTCATGGCCCTCCGGGACTCGGCAAAACCACCCTCGCCCATATTGTCGCCAAAGAACTTGGTGTTGGATTTCGGGCAACGGCGGCACCGATGATTGCAAAATCTGGTGACTTGGCTGCAATTTTAACCAACCTGCAACCCATGGACGTTTTATTTATTGATGAGATTCACCGCTTAAATCCGGCGATTGAAGAAGTGCTCTATTCCGCGATGGAAGATTTTCAGTTGGATTTGATTATTGGTGAAGGTCCTGCGGCACGATCCGTGCGGATTGATCTGCCTCCTTTTACCCTTGTTGGGGCAACGACCCGAACGGGGCTCTTAACAACGCCTCTGCGTGATCGATTTGGCATCCCAATGCGCCTCCAGTTTTATCCACCAGAAGATCTACAAAAAATTATTATGCGCTCTTCAAAGGCGTTGTCTGTTTCTATTGCCGAAGAAGAAGCCGCCCATGAAATTGCGAAAAGATCGCGTGGGACTCCCCGAATTGCCAACCGTCTTTTAAAACGAATTTCTGATTTTGCCTTGATCAAAGGGGATGGTGTTATTACACTTGATGTCGCAAAAGATTCTTTAAAAGCCCTACATGTCGACAATGGTGGCTTGGATGAATTGGATCATCAATATTTGACGTGCTTGATTGATAATTATGGTGGTGGCCCTGCGGGGATTGAAACACTTTCTGCAGCCATGGCGGAAGAACGCAGCACTTTGGAAGATGTTATTGAGCCGTATTTATTGCAACAAGGCTATATTCAGCGCACGCCACGTGGACGTCAGGTCACTCAAAAAACCTATACGCATTTGGGTTTATAACCTACGATTGTTTTTACCTTTTTTATTCTAACTTGCCTATTTTTTGCGACTCTTATATCGTCCCTTAACTTTATAAGAGGAACCTAATGTCATTTTGGCAAAAATATCTTTTAACCCATTATATTATTCAAAAATTCAAATCAAAACCTTGGCTTTTTGTGACCACCCCTGTTTGCTCTTCTAAAATTGTAAATTATTGTAAAAATAAGGCGATGGAAATTATCATTAAACGATCCAAAACACCAACTTCTTTTGAAGAACTCAAAGAAAAAGTGCTTCATGCAAAAACAGAATTTATGGTAAAAGTGGCTGAAAAACGTATGTTACTTCATTATCCGAAAAATTATCCTTCTTATTTGAATGAAAAGAAACAAAAACAAGCTATTCCTCCTTTTAATTTCCTTATAAATGAAGAGCTTCAAGGAGAAAATAACCCGGAAAAAATAAGAGATATAGAACTTTGTCTTATTTATAGATATCCAACAGAATATGACACTTATTTAGCCAAACGTGCGAAAAATCGGATAGAAAACCATGCCGAAAAACAACGTGATTAACTCATCTTCTGATGTTTTTTTTAATTTTTTTGTTAGGATATTTCACAAAACAAAATCCTTTCATAACAAACTGTTAACCATTTTTTTTCAACTTAAAAATTTTCTTTTCTTGTTTTTTCTAACTTGTCTTGATGTTCATTTTCGAGTATACTGCACCTATCTTTTAATTGAGGAGAATAAGGATGAAAAAAAACGAACAAAGCTTGTTTGTCTTGCTGCTTAATGCTTTTAAAGCACATTCAGAGACAAGTGACACTTCGGAAGTACTTAAAACTGAAGATGAACTTTTCGACGAAATAGGCAATCAAAAAAATGCTCGATCACTTTTGGGTGCGTATCTCACCGCTAAAAATAATCAAAAGTCGTAGGATTTAAATCTTATTTTTTCTTGACCCGTTTTTCGAATCGTGTTATACTTTGTCCATGAAAAAACACATAGGGAGGACTATATGTTTAAATTTTTTACAGCTGCTGCTGTTACAAATACTAATGCACAAGATACTGACGCGAAAACAGAAAAAAAGCCATCTTAACTCTAGAAGAAATCAACGCTATTGTTTATGGTGATCCGCATGCAAATAGACCCATTGCCACAGACCCAGTTATTGTAAATGCTTTTGCTTCTACACAAGCAAACCAATACTAGCTGCTAATTATTATTTTCTTAAATTTAAAAGACACCTGTTTCTTGCGGGTGTTTTTTGTTACCCGGCCTGTTTGACATTCCTAAATTTCTTTTGCTAGGGTTTATTTAGATGTTATATTACAAAGAGATATGCACATGTGGTCAGACATTCTCGATTTTATTAACTTGTCTTCGGACGAACAGTTACACGAGGTTTCCTCTACAGAGTCTGATATGGACCTTCGGAAAATATTTTCAAACACACAATATGATAATGTAGCCCGTGCCGCAATCCTAAAAATGTCGAAAAAAAGTAGATCTATTCAGAGGTGGTATCGGTTTGTTGGACAGGAAAGTGGCAAAATTAAGCTACTATCTGTTTAATTATCGTACCACTTTTTTCTCATGTT
>JAFGVS010000047.1 GCA_016937865.1 Alphaproteobacteria bacterium | reverse complement strand
AACATGAGAAAAAAGTGGTACGATAATTAAACAGATAGTAGCTTAATTTTGCCACTTTCCTGTCCAACAAACCGATACCACCTCTGGCTTTGTTTTGGAAAAAGAGAATGAATTTAAACCCTCTTCTTTAACCCTCCTTTCGGCTAAATGTGCCATGTGGACAGCGCTGTTATACTCCAAGGAAAAAGGTTAATAACTTTTAATTCACACTTGCATTACTTTAACTAATGTCGTAATCTCCTTTTATATAATAGAATGAGGAGATTTTATATGTTTTCCAAAAAAACACTTTTACAAGCTTTTTTTGTGCTGTCTGTTGGCGTCTTAATGGGCTGTTCTTTTGCCAATAGTAAACCTGTTGAACCGACAGAACGCAAAATCACAAACCTATCCAAATCCGAAGAATATGAGATGCTGCAGTTGTTTGGAAAAGTCTATGAATTGGCTAAAAAAGAATACGTCGAAGAAGTTGGTGAAAAAGAACTCTTGGAAGCTGCGATGGATGGGATGCTTTCATCCCTTGATCCACACTCTGAATTCCTGACCGAAGAAGAATATAAAGAAATGAACGAACATACGACTGGTGAATTCGGTGGTTTGGGGATGACTGTTACCAAAGGGAAAATGGGCATCATGGTTATTTCCCCGATCGATGACACCCCTGCTTTTAACGCAGGCATTAAGTCTGGCGATTATATTACCCATATTGATGATCAACAAATCAGTGAGCTTTCTTTAAGTGAAGCCGTTAAAAAACTAAAAGGCAAACCTGGATCTAAAGTAAAGCTAACTATTTTCCGTGAAGGCGAACGTGAACCTTTAAAAATGACATTAAAACGTGCCATCATCCAAGTCAAATCTGTCAAAGTTGAACTAAAGCGCGATAAGGAAATTGGCTATATTCGAATGAGTATTTTTGACAGTAACACCGATAAACTTTTGAAAAAAGGTCTTACTAAATTAAAGAAAGATAGTGAAGGCAAAATTAAGGGCTATGTTCTTGATCTGCGGAGTAATTCAGGTGGACTTTTACCACAAGCAATTGCTGTTGTTGATGCTTTTATCACCGGTGGAGAAGTTGTTTCAACACGCCCACGGAATAAAGAAGATGCCAAAAGCTATTTTGCAGAAAATGGCCCAGATGCTATCAAGGGTGACTTGATTGACGGGGCTCCACTTGTTGTTTTGATCAATCAAGGATCTGCCTCTGCCTCTGAAATTGTCGCAGGCGCTTTGCAAGATTATAACCGCGCTATTATTGTTGGTGTGAAATCCTATGGAAAAGGCTCTGTTCAATCTTTGATCTCTGTTTCGGATAAAACAGCCGTCCGCATGACGACATCCCGATACTTCTTGCCTTCTGGACGCTCTATCCAGGCGAAAGGAATTACACCGGATGTTGAAGTTAAACCTGCACAAATCACGGAAAGTGAAATTGATGAAGACATGTTCTCTGAAGCCACACAAGCCAATGCTTTAGATACGGATAAGATTGTAAAAGTCATCAAAGATAAAAAACAAGATCCAAAAAAAGATGACTACCAACTGGAACGTGCTATGGATTTAATCCAAGGGGTTTCTGTTTTACAGAAGTAAACGAAAATGATGTTTAAACGGCAAAAGCCCCTTCCTTTATGGCGAAGAATTTTAAACTTTGTATGGCCCCAAATTGGTTTTAAACGGGCCATACAATATATTTATTTGCGTATTTTACGTATCAAAGGCAACCCAGAAGGAATTGCGCGCGGGTTGGCCTTGGGGATTGCGATTTCGTTGACCCCTTTTGTTGGCTTTCATCTTATTTTAATTGGACTTTTCTGTTGGCTTGTCCGTGGTAACTTCCTGGCTGGCGCCTTAAGTTCCTTACTTGGGAACCCTATCACCTTTCCGTTTATCTGGTATATTATTTATGTTTTAGGGATTGTCATGTCGCCTATTCCTGCACATGGCGTTGATCTTTCTCCAGCGGCGCTATTTAATATGTTTGGCGCTTTTATTCGGTCTGTTTGGAGCTTAAATCTTGATCTATTTATTCATCGTGTCTGGCCCGTTTGGCTGCCCATGCTTATTGGATCTATTCCTCTTTTTATTATCTCCTATGCTTTCGTTTATAGTGTTAGCGTTCGCATTATTCGACGCTATCAAAAAGGACAATCATGATTTATGGCATTGGAACAGACTTGGTTGAAGTTACACGCATTTCAAAAATCCTAGAAAAAGATAAAGACTCTTTTTTAAAACGAATCTGTACTCCCAGTGAAATCGAAACTATTAAAGGTCTAAATCCTCAAAAACAAGCCGCAGCACTGGCTAAATTGTTCGCGGCTAAAGAAGCTGTTTCCAAGGCATTTGGCACCGGGATTCGAGGGGATATTTCTTTTGCGAACATCGAAATTATCCGTGATACATTAGGCAAACCTTCTGTTTTACTGCATGATACAACGAAGACTTATTTTAATAAAAACATCAAAGGAACAATCTATCTTTCCCTTTCAGATGAGGCAGATATGGCATTGGCTTTTGCCGTTATTTCCTCAAATTAAAAAAAGCTTGAAAACTTCATCCAAAGCCTCTATCATGACGGGGCGATAAATCTTTTAAGACAAGGAATTAGATATGAAAAAAGGCATTCATCCACAATATAACGAAATCACTGTTACAATGACAGATGGTGAAAAAGTAAAAATGTATTCGACACTTTCAAAAGACATGTCTTTGGAAGTTGATCCGAAAACACATAGTGCTTGGACAAAGAAAACAACACAAAAAGCAACTGGACGTACTGAATCATTTAATAAAAAATTCGGTTCATTCATGGCCTCTTAACCGTTAAGAAGGCGGCGCCTCTGGTGCCGATATTTCTGTGAGCTGGACAATTAATAGTATTTCTAAATTAAAAAAACTCTGGGATAAGGGCATTTCCACTTCGGAGATTGGCACTAAACTTGGATTTTCAAAAAATGCTATTGTTGGGAAGGCTCATCGTCTCGGTTTAAAGTCTCGCTCGAATACGGTCATCAAAAAGATCAAGCGTAAAAAGGTGCCAACACCTAAAGTTCAAATTGAATCTCCCGCCCCTATTGAATCTCAAACGATTAAAAATGTTGAAAGAGATTCAAGTGTGTTGCAGTCAACTCCAATCATAACAAAAACAAAATCTTCTGGCAAAAAAATTAAAATTATTGAAATGATGGATTTAAAAAAGGATATGTGTCGTTGGCCTTTAGGTGACCCACGTCATCCTGACTTTTCTTTTTGTGGGGAACCAACTTTTAAAAACAAACCGTATTGCTTGACGCATTGTACCGAAGCCTATACACTATCCAATAAGAAGGAAGAGAAAGTTAAGGACAATGACCCAGATAATTCAAACACGAGCGAAAAACTCTAATTCTGGACTGCTTGAAAAAGCGGTTGTGCACTCTCTTTTCACTTTTACAGCTTATTTTGATAAAAAAGAAAAACTCCTTTTTGTTTTAGATACCACTCAAGACTCCCTTACCCCCAATGCTCGTTTAATCGTTGTCCCTTATGATCATAAAAAGTGGGATGAGATTTTGCGTGAAAGATATCATATTGAACCTGATTTAATCCGCCCCCGGAAAGGCCATCTTTATCAACCTCTTGATATTGAATATGAGAATATTCATCTTTATGCTGATTTTTTAAAAGATGTTAATGACCCTATTGCCACGAAAAATATCATTCTTAACCGCGAAAAACAGTCTTTAAATCATGCCATTGTCCGTCTGGACGATGAAACAGACACCCTGCATAAGGCCCAAGCGACTGTGATGTCTTCGCGTAAATCTGTTGAGGATTTTTCCGCACGCATGGAACGGTTAAAGCAACGCCAAAAAGCGATGGAAAAAAAGAAAAAAGAAAATCCAAAAAGCGTTAAACCCGAACAAGAAGAAAAGCTCCAAGGCTCTTTGGATCGTAATAATGAGGCCTTAAAAGAGCGTCGCAAACGTCTCCGTCGGGCTGAAAAACGCGTTGAAAAATCGAAAGAAAAAATCGCTGAAATTAAAGAACGATTACATCATATTAAAGAAAAACTTGCCGTTTATAAACAGCAAGAACTTTCCATCCCTGCCCCGCGGCCAACCGCGCCTTTCATTCAACCCCGAAAGGAAGAGAAAAAAGAAGAAGAGCCTCTTAGACCAACCCTTGTTGCGCCAACGCCTTTGCCACACACGCCAACCGCCCCACATCATTTTTGGGACATTTACGTTGATGAAGATGGACTGCATATTTTTCATATTATTAGTTTAACCTTGATCGCCCTTCTTATTCTCTTTTTTATTGTTTTAAGAGCCGCGCAATGATTTTTATGAAAGAAGCCTTAATTGAGGCGCAGAAAGCCTTTGATATTGGGGAAGTTCCAATAGGCGCCGTCCTGGTTGATTTAAAAACAAATACGATTATTGCGCGCGCGCATAATGAAACCGAAATCACCCAAAATGCGCTAAACCATGCCGAAAAACTTTGTTTAGAGCGCGCGATGGCAAAATGTGGGAAAAAAGTTTTACCCGAAACGGCTTTATTTACAACGCTTGAACCCTGCCCCTTATGCGCGACCGCGATTTCATTTGCCCGTATTTCAAAGTGCTACTTTGCGGCCCTCGATTCTAAAGCCGGTGCGATTATATCCCATACGCAAATTCATAAAACCCATCCCCATTTTTTTAAAACAGCGTATGAATATATTAAAGATGTTTATTCTGAAGAAAGCGAAGAGCTCTTAAAATCTTTTTTTAAAAATCTTCGCAAAAAATAACTATGCTGAAAATTTATTCGCAGATTCCCCATCCAGACGAATGGTCTTTTTTTTGACTCTGCCTAGATTTCTTAAAATTGTTGCCATGTGTGGCTCACGTTTGTGAATGGCAACTAAAATAAGGTGCACAATTGCAATTGAGGCAATAAAAATAATCGGATTCATCTTCCCTTTTGTAATCACAAGCACGATCAACATGAGTGCGAATTGCCCAATAAAATTCATTAAGGCGAGCTGGAAAGAGGCCCACATAAACATTGGCGGCGATGCAACAGCCCGAAAAACATGTTCCTTCATTTGTGATCCTTTTTCTCTTTTAACCTATCTTTGACTATATCAAAAAAATTAATTTAACTCAAGACAAAAACAGGCTCGACTTCGCCTCTATTTTTTGATACACTATTGGGAATGAAGAGATTATTTGTTCTTTTGATGGGGATATCCTTTGGTGTTCTCGCTGTAACCCCTGATCCAACGGCGATGGGTGCGGGCGCGACGACTTTTAGCACCACCCCGATGGTTCCGACCTATAAAAAACCCGCTCTACCGCCAGAACCAACGGAAGAAGAGCTTGCCGAAGAAGAAGATCCAACAAAACAAGTTATTAAAAACACGGCCATCGCTGGTGGTGTATTACTCGGATCCAATCTTATCCTTAAAGGCTTTTCCAATAAATATATGAAAGAAGCCTGTTTATCACAAAACAGTGCATATACTTTTTCTGAGACAGATAAAGACGGCAAAGAAATTGGGGCGAACACCAATTACTATTATGTTTGGGATACCAAGTTTAGTTTAAAAGCGGATGAAACTGAAAAATGTATCACATGTTGTCCGACGATAAAACCCGATAATTTTTCTGGTGGTGTAAAAAACCAAGCCGATATTGATGCCGCGAATGAAAAACTTAAAAAAGACAAAGAAGCCTGTAACGAAAAAGAAGAAGACTCTCAAGAACGTAAAGATTGTTTAAAAACATTGGAAGAAACAGCCTCAAACGTTGCAAACTGCATCACCGATATAGATAAATGTGGCTCAGGAATTTATAATCAACAAATGACACAACATTGTAGCAAAAAGAATTTTGCCGGAATTACTCCATGTCCATCCAAAGAATAATCTTTTTATCTTTTTTTATCTTTTCAACGCCGCTCTTGGCCTGGCGGTTGGGACGTGTTTTGCCTGAAAACAAAGTTGAAATTATTTGTAACAACACATTACCTCAATTCGTCGAACAAGACATTATTGAAGGTGAAAAAGAACAATTTTGTTTTGTTTCTTTTTTTGAAGAAGAACGTTGGTGTTTCCCGACTTTTGATGAAGCGGCCACGGCGGTTTGTCGCGCCGCAGGTACGCAATAAATTATAAAAACTCTACGTATCTGGCGTGCAATTTTTCAACGTGATTATTTTCAAATACAACCGTTAGCGTGCTGGCATCGGCGTCCAGAATTTCCCCGACTCCAAACGTTTTATGATTTACTTTTCGACCGACCAGAAGACTGTTTAAATCCTGTGCAAATGAAAAATCTTGTGCGATTTTTTTTGCTTTTTTTACAGTAGGTTGTGCGCCAATGCTATGATCTATTATATCCGTTGTTTCTACGGGTAATTCGTTGATAAAACTGGATGGAAAATTGTGTTGTCGTGCCCCAAAAACAAACCGAGAAGCCACGTAGGAAATCATCGCCTGTTTCTTTGCCCGCGTTATTCCAACATAGGCCAAACGACGTTCTTCTTCTAGACTGCCTTCTTCGAGGGCTTTGTCATTTGGAAAAACTTTTTCTTCCCAGGCCGGCAAACAGACTAAGTCAAACTCTAACCCTTTTGCCGCATGCATGGTCATTAACAAAACATGTTCTTCCCCATTCAAGTTTTCCACAGCGGAAATCAAGGCAATGTGTTCCAAAAATTCGGGCAAAGAACCGTAACGGCCCATTGTGATTAACAGATCTTTTAAATGTTCTAAACGCAAAGATGCATCGGGCTCTTTACTGTTTTCCCAATGCGCCATATACCCTGATTGTATTAGGATTTCTTCCCCGAGCTTTCCACAATCATCTGTTACAGCCCGTTGTTGAAAGCCTTCAATCATGGACACAAATTCTTTTAAAGCCTCTCCTGTTTTGCCTTTGATTTTTCCAAAATCGAGGGCAATTTTCAACGCTTCAAAAAGACTTTTTTTGTGTATCTTGGCCCCTTCCTGTAACAAAGTTAAAGCCACAGATCCAACCCCACGCCGGGGCGTATTGATAATCCGTTCAAAAGCCAAATCGTCTTGAGGATGCACAATCAACCGCATGTAACAAAGGGCATCTTTTATTTCAGCACGGTCATAGAACTTAATCGTTCCAACTGTTTTGTATGGGATTTCATTTTCAATCAGCTGTTCTTCAATCGCACGGGATAGGTATCCAGATCGTATCAATACCGCCATTTGAGACCATGACGTCCCCTTTTGATTTGTCTCATATAAAGTTTGTGCAATAAATCTGGCCTCTTCGTCCGCATCAAAAAAACTGTGAATTTTTACTTTTTCCTGACTATCATGTTCTTTCCCGGGGCGTAATGTTTTTCCCAAACGCTCTTTATTATTCGCGATCAAATGAGAGGCGGTTTTTAAAATCATTGGCGTTGAACGATAGTTTTCCTCCAGACGAATTAAGGTCGCCTTTGGAAAATCTTTTTGAAAATCTAAAATATTTCGGATATCCGCCCCGCGCCATGCATAAATTGATTGATCATCATCCCCCACACAACAAATATTGCCAGATCCGGCTGCTAGTTTTTTTAACAGACGATATTGCGCCGTGTTCGTGTCTTGATATTCATCCACCAAAACATATTTAAATTTAAAAGCCATTTTTTGTGCAATCGCTTCGTTTTTTTCAATCAATTGCAACGGCAATAAGATGAGGTCTCCGAAATCAACCGCATTCAACTCTTTTAACCGCTCTTGATAGCGTTTATATATCGGAAGAAGTCTTCCTTCCGCAAAATCGTTTTTAAGTTCTTTTATATCTTCTGGTGACACCCCTCTATCCTTCAGGCGAGATATTTTTTCCACGGCCGTAACGGGCGCATTTGCCTTAATGTCGATTCCCATATCTTGCATAATTTTTTTTAAAACCAATTTTGAATCATCTTCATCAAAAATGGAAAATGGGGCTTTTAATCCAAGTAAATCTAAATGCGGACGGATAAGCTTAAGGCCAATACGATGAAATGTTCCCAGCCACACATTATGCGCCTCTTCCCCCACCAATGGTGTCAGACGGTCCCGCATTTCTTCGGCGGCTTTATTGGTAAAGGTCATGCACAGACACTCCCATGGATGGGCTAAACGTTGTTCCAAAATATAAGCTAAACGGTGAATGAGCACACGCGTTTTACCTGTCCCAGCGCCTGCCAAGACAAGCACAGGACCTTGCGTTGTTTTAACCGCCTGGTTTTGTGCGACATTCAAGTTTTTAAGTAAATCTGACATAGCCCAAAGCCTATCCGTTTTGAAAATAAATTACAAAGATTTTTTGCGCTCTTTACAAAATAACTTTTACTATGATACAATTTTGAGATGCACTACCTCTTTCCGGTTTTTCTGTTCTTCTTTGCTCTTACTGCAGAATCTGCAACTTTTAAAGGTGTTAAAAAGGCAACCGTTTTACGCGTGGTTGATGGCGATACATTTGATGCACGCATTACACTTGAAAAAAATTATACCGTTGATATTAAAGTTCGCATTCTAGGGATTGATACGCCAGAGCGCAGTGGTCTGTGTCAAAAAGAAATTGAAATGGCGGAAGAGGCGAAACAGCTCTTGGAAAAATATTTAACCACAACGGTTACTTTGAAAAATATGAAGGATGGGAAATATCATGGACGTGTTTTAGCGAATGTCATTTTAAAAAATGGACAGGCTTTGACGCCTATTCTTTTAAAATCCCCACTCGTCCGTCCTTATCAAGGAAAAAAACGTAAGCCTTGGTGTGAATCAACTAACTTTTAGACATCTCTCGGATACTGTACAATGTTTGCGCAGAATCTCCTTTTATTTTTAGCTTCATAAACTTCACCTTTTCAAAATTCAAATAGCCATCTTCTTCTTTTTTATCCGCAAGCCAATTTTTGACTGCCGATGTCGTGTCCCGTGAGAATAAGACAGCCCCTTCTCCTAGATGATTTAATAGAGCAACTTCTCCTGCAAGCTCTTCAATTAGATATCCAATACTTAAAGCCCGCTCCTTTTCAAGATCTGTTATGTTTTCTTTCTTTTTAAAATATCTATTAATTCCTTTATTCAGTTCATCATAAAAAATCTTATCCTTTTCATATAATTCATTCAAACGCGCATAATTCTTTTGATATCCTTCTATATCAAGGTGAGCGTCCCATCTCATTATTTCAACCGGATACCCTTTTTCTTGAAAAAAGTTTACTAATTCTTTGTTCGTTTCTTCCCACCCGCTATATAGGTCGCTTGCCTTTTGATGGGCGATTTTTTCGTCTACTTCTTTTCCATCTTTATCTAACATAAAATTATATTTATTCAGGGAATCCCCAATTGACAGCAGTACTTTTTTGAACCCTTTTTCAAAAGACCACTTTATGATAGCGAACAATCTTTCTGTATTATACGCTTTTTTTTCCATGCTAATCGCAATAACCGCGACAGCTTTATTTTTTAACTTATCAATTCCGTCAACCCGTATTTTAGGTAGTTCTTTATCTAAAAACATTTTATATTCTCTATTTAATATTTTACAGGAGATGTGCTTTGTGTTGGTTTTTCTGAGTTTTTCCAAATTTTATAGAAAAATTTTCTGTGACTTTCCGCGACAACCTTATCTTTTATAATCATGACTTTTTTTTCGCCTTCACGGTAAAAAACAAAAGCCAATTTATCATTATAGATAACCGTCACATCATCATTCATAAAAACGTCTGGCTTTACCCACCTGTAATCTTCCAAGTCGCCCATGATATAAGTATTTTTTTCTTCAATCAAGTGTTTAAATTCAATTCCTTCTCGGTATAACTTTCTTTTTTTCTGAACGACTGATTCGCTAGATCGACTTTCATCCGCTCCTTGAAACAAAACCTCTCCCTTTTCCTCTTTCAATGTTTTTTCTATATCTTCTAGTAAATCTGAATATGGATCATTCCCTTCTAAAATTTTAACCAAATTATTCTCAACACGAAACCCGCCTTCTGGTAAAAAGATAAGTCCTTCATTCCAGAAAACACTTGCAATTCGTTTTAAAGTTTCATGATTTGGTTTTTGACGCCCCGATTCAATCCCAACAAGTGAAACTTTACTTAAATTACACCGCTGCCCTAATTCATGCTGTGACCAATTTAAATAGCCCCGAGCTGATCGGATCATATCTGGCGTAGGTAAAATGCGTTGATTGATATCCATGTTTAAATCCTTTTTATTTTCAGGTCAGATTCTACTGTTTTTTTATAGATTTTTTTCAATAATTCTATATCTTTACAATCTTTTATTAACAATTCAAAATCATATTTTATCATGGCTGGCATTTTCTTTATCTCCGCCTCTGATATCTGTTCTGAACTTGTAATATCTCCTTTTTTTGATTCATAATAAGTCGGGCTTTCACCCGCCTGGCAAATCAATGGAATAATTTTTCTTTTTGTGTTTTTTGAAAACAAGCTTGTGAGTTCAAAAAATCTTTTTTCTTTTCTTCCGCCAATAAGAACAATTGTGTTTGCTTTAGATATTTTTTTAAAAGGGTAATCTTCTATACCACCATTATATACAATATTTCCAGCGGCATATTGTATCGCTCTTTCGTATGATCTAAAGGGATTTCTTGCAAAACTGTACTCAGAAAGCCTGTCTAAATCTGTAGAAATTTTCTTATTCCCTTGTGCAAGTTTCCTTAACTTTTTGTCCATTTTTTCAATGCTTTTCTTCATATCAGGCACATCTTTCCCAAATATAAAATGAATATATTTAACTAAATCTGGATGAGTTTTCTTAACATACTCTCTTAAGTATGCCTTCATAATCAGGGCTCTTTTTTTAGCCCCCGTAACTTCAATCTGGTTGATTTCAGCAGTAAATTCAGTTGCTTGGTAAATGATATAATTAGGCACTGGCATATCACTTTTTTTAAAATGATCCATCATTTCCAAACCGGCAATAATAATTGCTGGCAACCTTACTGGAATTAAAAATTCTTCAGGCAAACCTAGTCCTGTTGTTAATAAAAAGTTTCCTTCTTTTTCAAAAAGAGCACGCATATGATTTTGATATTCAGATTTTTGTTCATTTTCTCTTCCCACAAACCTCAAAGGCCCTGAGATTGAATTTTTTTTCAGAAGGAACGTCTGTATCTTCTTGTTAATAGATAGAATCATTTTTTTTCCCATCCCGCTCTTCGGCATCCCTCCTCAACCTCCTCTAGTGTCGTCTGCCGATATATTATTTATGCTTCTAGCGGGGTTGATTGTTTCCAAGCCAAATCAAATATTTTTTTATATGCAGTGGCTAGTTCACTATTTTCCATACAAATAATCTTGATATTTTCTCCCCACAAGATTATAGCAAGTTTGTTTCCATAAAGATAAAAAGGCACATTTTCGAACTGACCATCTGGTACTATTCTATACTCTGAATAAGCCTGTAGCGGCCTTTCAACACTTCCTTTTTCTGCTAAATTTTTATGAATCACCTTTTTTTTCTCAAATAATTCGTTCATTTTCTTGACGTAACTTTCTCTTATTCCAACCTCCTCAACAATCCTTGCAAAGTCAGAATCTCTCACGCCACTTATTAAAAACTCACCTCCTTTATTTTCTGCAACACTCAATACATCATTAAAAAAGGATTTAACACCCTCTGAACCTTCCAAAACTTGAATTAAACTGTTTTCAACACGAAAGCCACCTTCTGGTAAGAAGATAAGACCTTCATTCCAAAATACACTTGCAATTCGTTTTAAAGTTTCATGATTTGGGTGTTGACGCCCTGATTCAATCCCAACGAGCGAAACTTTACTTAAGTTACACCGCTGTCCCAATTCATGTTGGGACCAATTTAAATAGCCACGAGCGGCTCGGATCATATCTGGAGTAGGTAAAATGCGTTGATTTATATCCATGTTTTATCCTTTTGGGTTGGAGAGAACTTTATATTTTTTTAAACTTCAAAACGGATCCTAGCTCAAACTTTTAAAAAAAACAACCCCAAATCGATAATAAATGTAAACTTTTTTATTGATTTTGTTTTCTTATCAAAAACGATCACTTAAAGCGATCGTTTAAGTTGTATTTAGTCTATTTTATGATCTATTTTCACGTTCCGCTTTTTTCCGATCATTCATATCCAAATGTTTTTTACGCAGACGAATTTTTGTTGGCGTCACTTCGACTAGCTCATCATCTTGAATATAAGAAATGGCTTCTTCCAATGATATTTTCTTTGGTGGCGTTAATTTAATACCTTCGTCTTTTCCACTGGCGCGCATATTCGTCAGTTGTTTTCCCTTGATTGGATTTACATTCAAATCGTTTTCTTTGGAATGTTCTCCGATAATCATACCACTGTATACTTTTTCGCCATGGCCAACGAACATGAATCCACGGGCTTCTAAATTAAACAATGCAAAAGCAACCGCGTCCCCTTTTTCCATGGAAACCAGCACACCATTGCGGTGTTTTTCAATATCTCCCTTATATGGGGCATAGTCATGGAAAATACGGTTCATGAGACCACTTCCCCGTGTGTCTGAACGGAGTTCGGATAAATATCCGATTAACCCACGCGATGGTGCGTGAAATACAAGGCGGGTTTTTCCACCACCAGATGGCTTTAGTTCAATCAAATCTGATTTACGCTTGCTTAGTTTTTCAACAATAACACCCGAATATTCATCATCTACATCGATTACAACTTCTTCGATTGGCTCACATTTTTTGCCATCAATGGTCTTAAATAAAACATGTGGACGTGAAATAGATAATTCAAAACCTTCCCGACGCATCGTTTCAATCAAGATGCTCAATTGCAATTCGCCTCGCCCAGAGACTTCAAAAGAATCTTTGGCTTCGGTTTGTCGTACGCGCAATGCAATATTGCTTTCGGCTTCTTTCATTAAACGCTCCCCGATTAAGCGAGACGTTAGCTTCTTACCTTCTGTGCCTGCCAAAGGAGATGTATTTACAGAAAATGTCATTGTTAACGTTGGTGGATCAATGGGTTGGGCTTCGATGGCTTTTTCAACACTTAGATCACATAACGTATCGGCCACGGTTCCTTTTTCGAATCCCGCAACAGACACGATATCCCCGGCTTCCGCCTGATTCAAAGAAACACGATGAACCCCACGAAACCCCATTATTTTTGAAATTTTTGTTTGTTCAACAAGACCTGTTTCTAGGTTTAGTGCTTTTACTGGTTGATTTATTTTGACTGTACCGGATTGGATTTTTCCCGTTAAAACACGTCCGACATAAGGATCTGCCTCAATGAGAGTCGCCAACATGGTAAATTCTTTTTCTGTATCGCAATTAGGTGCCGGCACATGTTTTGTAATAACGTCAAAGAGAGGGTTTAAATCTTTTCTGTCCCCACTTTCTAAATCATCAACAGCCCAGCCATCCCGGCCAACGGCAAATAATGTTGGAAAATCAAGTTGTTCTGCCGTTGCACCCAGTTTATCAAATAAGTCGAAGATTTCATCGTGTACTTCATGCGGGCGCGCATCAGAGCGATCCACTTTATTGATTACCACGATCGGTTTTAATCCTAATTTCAAGGCTTTTCCTAAAACAAATTTTGTTTGTGGTAAACATCCTTCAGACGCATCAACCAACAACACCACACCATCAATCATAGAGAGGATACGTTCTACTTCCCCCCCAAAATCCGCATGCCCTGGTGTATCAATAATATTAATACGCAAGTTTTCGCGATCAATGGATGTGCATTTGGCCATGATTGTAATCCCGCGCTCACGCTCTAAATCGTTTGAATCCATAATACGATCTGCGACGGCTTCATTTTCGCGGAATGACCCACTTTGTTTTAGCATGTTATCCACGAGCGTTGTTTTTCCATGATCCACGTGTGCAATGATTGCGATATTTCTTAAATCCATATTAAACCTTTATCGTCTATTCTATTTATCTTGTTATAGACTATTTTTTTTAAATCCCTGCACACTAACTTATCTGTTTGAAATCCGCAAGTCTTTTATACTTTAAAAAGCCCCTTTCGGGGCTTTTGTTTTTTTCTTTAAATCTTAGAACATCAATCGGCCTTTGATCTTTCCGATATGCGCTTCGTATTTATCCCGGAATTCGTATTCATACTCTCCGCTGATACTGTAATTATCCCATGTTAAAAAGGAGACCCCTGTTGCCGCGCGGCTGACCCAATTTCCAAGGTTCACGCTCGCCGGGTTGCCAATAACCGCACCGCTGTTATCTAGGCTCGTCAAGGTCGCATTATCCGCAAAGTCATGTCCTGTTTCTAAGCGCACATACGGGACAACCGCGTCCCCGCTGTCTAACATGATTTGGTATGATGTCGTTAAACCCATTTCTCCCTTGATCATTTCTTGGTTATATTCTGCAACCGTATCTACACCATTAAAGTGTTCTTCTACAACCACGTTTTTATATTGGAAGCCCGCAAATGGCTCCAACCCAAAACTGCCCGCATGGAGTTTCATCCCAACACGAAGCAACGCGCCCATGTTTTCTGAATCATAGCTATTTGCCGATCCAACAAGGTTTTGATCAAAGGTGGTCATCCCATAACTTGCCGCCGTTTCAACATAAAACTGATCAAAATCAATCACACTATAAAGCGATCCTGTAAATGATTCGACATCGATTTCAAACGCATTGCCGTCTCCTTGGATTTGACCCGTTGCATAGGTTGCGGCGATCCCGGTGCGCATCATTCCCCAGTTGTAATCATATCCCATAACGGCGCCGCCCAAAGTTGTGTCATATGCGCTTAAGCCTTTGGATACTTCCCCTTCGTATGATCCAGACAATCCAAATCCCTGTGCCCATACTTGGCTGCGGGGCTCTTCATAAATACTGTACATGCTATCGGAATAAAGCGCTGCGAATTCTTGGCGCTTCTTTTGAAGACGTTGGTCGACCGCTTGTTGTGACATATCCGCAACTTGTGTTGCAATGACACTACCGCCCGTAAACGTACTGCCACTTGCCGCTGGTGGGGCAACCGGTGCGGCACCGCCTGCGATAAAATGCAACTCATCAATCCCGCCGTTATTCACAATTGAAAACGCCCCATCAAATGCTATACCAGATAAGTTCGCCGTTAATGTCCCTAAATTGGTTGGATCAATTACCGTACTTTCCATCAAGAATAAATCTGTCCCGCCAGTGATAATTGCCGCCGTTGAATCAAAGTCAAAAATCACA
Organism: Alphaproteobacteria bacterium; assembly: GCA_016937865.1. Classification (GTDB taxonomy): domain Bacteria; phylum Pseudomonadota; class Alphaproteobacteria; order Rs-D84; family NBLK01; genus NBLK01. Next base: position 1,689 of record JAFGVS010000047.1, on the reverse strand, counting down.
TTTGTTAAAGACAGAGATGTTGTCCCGGTCGTCGTGATAATCTGATTGGTTTTATTTAAATCTGTAATATTTAGTGTCAGCGTTGAACTTGTAATATTAATTGTTTCCGCACTGTTCACACTGAGTTCAATTAATTCTGCATTGCTGATATTTAATGTATCATTCCCGTCTCCGTGATCATATGTTGCATTTCCGGTTGTATTTCCATCCATATTAATATCATAATATCCCGCAGAAGGCCCTGCGGAAACAATGTCTCCTGTTCCACTGTAATTTAAAACAATATCATTTCCACTTTCCATAGCAATTCCGTTTCGCAAAGCTCCTTCAATGATTCCATTATTCACGATTCCCCCTGTGACATTGTCTTCAAACATGTATATCCCTGTATACCCTCCATTAATATACCCCTCATTTCTAAAAACCCCTGCGATAGAATTTCCAGAGGATGTCGCTCTAGATAAATGTATTCCGGTATTAGCGCTAATTGTTCCATTATTTATGAAATCTTGATCGAAATTAGAATTATATGTGTATACCCCATATTGCATACTGCTTAAACTATTCTCATTAATGAAATTTCCTTGCACAGTAGCATCCCATTGCATTAAAACTCCATAAGTTCTTCCATAAATGGTTCCTCTATTTATAAATTGTCCTTGAATAATCCCACCGTTTTCAGATGTTAGGTTGGATGCAAAACGATCCATCGCAATCCCCCGATCATTTCCACTGATAATTCCACCAGTTTCATTTATAAAATCACCAGCAATCACAGTATTTGACATAATATTAAATCCATTTCGACTACTTCCGGTAATCGTGCCGGTATTCGTAATTCCACCATTAAAGGTAGAAAATCTTAAAAGAACACCTTCTGTCGAACCCACAATTGCCCCCTGATTTAAAAAATCTCCACTAAGCGTCATACCACTATAAACATAAACACCGTAAGAGCCTGTCATATCACCAGAATTCGTAAAGGCACCTCCAAAACTCCCTGCAAGAGAAAGGCTCCCGCTTAAAGTCCCTGTATTTAAAAAATCACTTGTAAGACCACCTAAAGAAGCCGAAAAAGTAGACCCGGTAACAATTCCATTGTTTGTAAACAGACCAGATAAACTACCAATAGAAACACCATAATTTCCACCATTAATATCTCCATTATTGGTTAGACTCCCAAGAAGAGTTGTGCCGGAAATACCATACGTTGTCGCAGTGCTTGATACTTCTATAACACCATTATTGATAATATTAAGATAATTTGTCCCTTGTAACGTAATCACATTACCATTCGTAGAACCTTCGTATCTAACCACAGCCTGATCATTTGCTCCGGCAGAGCTTTCACCTTCAAGTGTTAATGTCGCCTGATCTCCTGCGGTTCCAATGCCATCTGCCAAAATTTGAGCGGTGACTCCGGTATAACTCGATCCGGTTGCCAATGTGCAGTCATTTCCCACACATGAAAAAGGGGCCGTTAATGGCGTTGTTTCATTCCATGTCATTTGTGCATTTCCGTTTGATATTCCTAAAAACATGCCTAAAACGGCGAGTGATATTTTTTTCATTATAAAAATCCTCTTCTCTTTTTACCCGATATTAGAGGTGGTATCGGTTTGTTGGACAGGAAAGTGGCAAAATTAAGCTACTATCTGTTTAATTATCGTACCACTTTTTTCTCATGTT
>JAFGVS010000046.1 GCA_016937865.1 Alphaproteobacteria bacterium | reverse complement strand
TTTTTACGTATTCTACTCATTTTTGATCTCCTTTTTGATCTAAATTAGTAGCTTAACACACTGTCCGAATTTTTGGGACCACCTCTAGAAATGTGTGCGGAATACACAGAAACAGTTAAAGAGATAAATCAATATCTCACAAATTTTCCGAAAATGCCGCTTTGTGATCTTGTCAGAGAAAGTCTAGAAATGGCATTTAAAACAAAATAAAAAAGAGCCTTTCGGCTCTTTTTTAAATGTGGAAATTAATAATTAACGTTGATAATATATCCAGATCCACCTGCGTTCGAAGATGAGTAGATTCCGGCAAGTTCATTACCTGTAAAATTAATTGATCCACCAATGGCAACACCGTATGTTCCCCCTGCTCCTAAAGTAGCAGAGAATGTGTCTCCAGAACCAATAATAATAATTTCTGGATCAAAAGTAAGCACATGCCCCAATCCATCACTAAGTGTTGCAGTAGACCCAACAAGGCTTAAGCTAAAAGATTGGAAAGGTGCTCCAGAAATAATTGGGTTTGATGAATTAGCTGATCCGCTACAGACATAGGTTGCAGGGCAAGTAACGGTATCAGCCGTGGTTAAAGATATGGTTTGAGGGCCTGCGGCAGGATCAATCGCAATTGTTCCAAAATTAATAGAATTTGCCGAAATAGAAAGTGGGGTGCTCAGTTCTGCTTGGGCATGCCCTGTACCGGTTGCAGCCATTGCGCCAGAGCTTAAAATAAGCCCCATTGCAAAAATAGATATTTTTAACATATTCTTCATTTTTCTCTCCCTAGATGAAAGTGTGTTTAATTACACAGAAAAAGTATAGCATATTTCATCGAGAAAAAAAAGAGCCTTTCGGCTCCTATGAAAAGGGTCTTTTATCGGCCTTCTTTCGCATAGCCTTGTCTAATCAGTTCTTGGCCTAAATCCTTTCCATCATATTTAATCCGGCAAATATATCTGCTGGCACAATCGACAAGGGTAATTTTTCTGGCGCGGGAAAGCGCACGATTAACCGTGTCTTTGGCTTGTTTGTTCTTCGTAAGCGTGATATCCCGAAGTTTGATGTTAACATTTTTGCAGAGTTTTGGTTGATCACAAGATAAATCGAATTTTACGACATTCCCACTTTTATTAGAAAGATAGGTCGCATCAAACGCAAAGCCAGATTGGCAGATAAAAAAACTAAGTAAAAAAATAAAATATTTCATAATTTCTCCTTTTTTGATGAGGGCAACACTATCATAAAAACAGGAGCGGATCAAGTCCAGATTAAAAAGTTCTTTTTAATTTATCTTGATATAAGAGGGGGATAAATGCGTTGACAGTTGTCATTGTTGTGGTCTAATGTCTTAATAAAGAAAAAGGATTATGAATGCCTGAAAAATGCGTATTTGAGGACAATCCATGTAATGGAAATTATGGAAAAAGGAAGTGTGAAGCCGGGAAAAAGAGCAAAAAGTTTTGTGCAGATTTTTCTAAAAGTATTATCAAGGTCAGTAAATTAAAAGATGAAACGAAGATTCAAAAAATGTTAGAAGGGGCGCTCAAGTATACCCGTTCTTTAATTTTAAGCATGCAAGGCAACCAAAAATAAATCCCCAGCAGGGATAATTGTGTATATTCCTTTCTTTTGCTTTCGCAAAAGTAGGCACCTTTCCGTTCGTTAAGGTTTCAATGCACAAAAAACGTAATCTCACTGACGATCCGATAGGCACCGTTGGTGCTTTGATTCTTCTCCTGTATACACGTCCTAAAAAAACAAAATCCCCCAATGGGGAATTATATTTTTTGGAGGCCGGTACCGGAGTCGAACCGATGTACAAGGATTTGCAGTCCTCTGCATAGCCACTCTGCCAACCGGCCTCACGTTCGCATATATTAGTGGCATCAAAATATAAATCAACCCTTTTTTAAACGCTCGGCGAGTTTATAGACTTGGGATGAATAATGGGCCCCTTTAATAAAGAGGACATCTCCAAATTTTAACATATCTTCGACTTGTGTCCCAAGGTCTTCTAGTTTAGACACATAAGTTACTTTTTTATCCGGACCTAATTCTTCTTTGATCCAAAGCGTTGGCTCTCCAACAAGAAAGAGCTTGTCGATCTTTAATCTGTTTAAAATTTTCCCAACACGTTTATGTTGTTTTTTCATTTGATTGCCGAGCTCCGCCATATTCCCAATGACGGCAATTTTACGCTTACCTTTAGTGTTCATTAAGCGTTGTAATCCAATTTCCATGGAAACGGCATGCCCCCCACCATAGGAATCATCAACTAAAGTAATGCGTTTTCCATTATATTTAATAGGCAAAATAGTCCCGCGTTCGTCGGCTGGTTTAATATCTTTTAACAAAGGCAATAGTTTGTCCAAATCAAGATGAAGGGCTTTGAACACCGCAATGACGGCGAGGGTGTTATACCGGAAAGCGATATTGTCTTCAGGCAAAGCATAGTGTTTGATAGCTCCATCAATTTTCACATGCGCGATCGTGTTATCGACTTTTTTCAGCGTAATGTCTTCGCTCTTTTCGCCAAAAGATAGAGTCTTAAAACCCGCAGCGTGTTCCGCCAAAAGATCCGCATGTAAAGAGTCTGCATTATAAATGGCAATACCGTCTCTTTTTAGGCTTTTAAAGATTTGGGCTTTTTCAAAGGCAATTTGCTCAACCGATTCAAAATAATCCAAGTGCATTGGAAAGACATTTAAGACCATGGCAATATCCGGTTCGACCATGGCGCTGAGCTTTGCCATTTCACCAATGTGACTCATGCCCATTTCAATGATGGCGTAATCCGCCGTCATGTCGATGTCACATAAAACTTGCGGCACCCCGAGTCGAGAATTTAAATTCTTCGGCGTGGCATAAACTTTTCCGAAATGAGACAACATTTGTTTCAAGGCTTCTTTGGTGGATGTTTTCCCAGAACTGCCCGTAAGTCCAATCACTTTGCCTTTAAATTGATGGCGAAATTTATTGCCAATCGCGCCGTAAGCCTCAAACGTATTATCGACCGTGATCAGCTTGTCTTGTGGAACATCGGCAACCGATTCAGACACAATGGCATACGCGGCACCATTATCAAAAGCCTGTTTGACGAAACAATGCGCGTTGACCTCTTCGTCGTCTGCGCGTATCCCTTTCAAAGCCAAAAACACGCCCCCGGGTTTAACGGTACGTGCATCTGTCGTGATTTTGAAATCGGTTTTTAGAAGTGTCTTAAAATCCATTGAATTTTTCCTTAAGTTAATTTAGAGTAGAGCGTACTATAATTAAAAAGGTTTTTCAAATGATAAAAGTGTGTGTCTTAAAAGGAGGACTGTCCTCCGAACGTGAAATCAGCTTAATGAGTGCGGGAAAAGTGGAAGCGGCTCTAAAGGAAAAAGGATATACCGTTTTCGGGCATGATTATCAAAATGATGCGGATCTACTCCGTTTTTTAAAAGATGAAAACATCGATGTCGTGTTTAACGCATTGCATGGTGGGGACGGAGAAGATGGACATATTTCAGAATGTCTTAAAAACAACAACATTCTGTATACATACTCTGATCAAGCGGCGTGTGCTATTGCCATGGACAAAGAAAAAACAAAAAGTATAGCACAAAAAAACGGTATTGCAGTCCCAGGTGGGTACCAGATTGAAAACCCAAATAAAATCGAAACCTTGCCATACTATCCGATGGTCATAAAGCCCGTCGATGAAGGGTCGAGTGTTGGAATCTATATTGTTAAATCGGAAAAAGAATGGAAAGACGTTAAAGCAAAATTAGATCCTTCCTGGCACTGGATGATCGAAGAATATATCCCGGGGCGAGAGCTCACAACGACGGTACTGTTTGATAAAGCTCTAACCGTCACCGATCTTGTGCCATCGGTTGAATTTTATGATTACAAAGCCAAATATACCGATGGCATGACGGCTCATACAATTCCGGCAGATATTCCAAAAGATATTTTTGAAAAATGTTTGGCCTGGTCATTGAATATCCACAAAGCTTTGGGATGCAGACAAGTGTCACGCTCGGATTTTAGGTATGACCCAAAAACAAATACGTTGGCATTTCTAGAGGTGAATACACATCCCGGGATGACGGATTTGTCTTTGGTCCCGGAACAATACGTTCATGTAACGGGAAAAACATATGCCGATCTGTGTGATGAATTGGTTAAGGATGCCCTAAAATGAGATATAAAATAACGATAGAATATGATGGAACAAACTATAAAGGCTGGCAATCTCAAGACGGACTGCCAACCGTTCAAGGGGCAATAGAATCTGCGGTGTTTGCTTTTTGCCAAGAAAAGACAGAGGTCTATGGATCCGGGCGAACGGATGCGGGGGTGCACGCGCTCGGCATGACGGCGCACATGGATATTCAAAAAGAAACGGATACCGAAACGATTAAGATGGCCTTAAATGCACATCTACGGGAAGAAGCAATTGTCATTCTATCTGTTGAAAAAACAGCAGATGAATTTCATGCACGCTTTGATGCCAAACAACGTTACTATCTATATCGTATTTTAAATCGAGCAACACCGCCGGCATTAGACGTAGATCGCGTTTGGTGGGTACCACAAAAGCTGGATATAGAAAAAATGCGGGCAGGGGCAAAACACCTGATCGGACAACATGATTTTTCATCTTTTCGTGCGGCCGAATGCCAAGCACAATCACCAATACGCACAGTTGACGAAATTACGTTTGAAAAGCAGGGCAATGAAATCTGGATGCGATGTCAGGCACGTTCCTTCCTACATCATCAAATCCGAAATTTCATAGGATCATTAGTTGAAGTTGGCCGGGGCAAAGAAGAGCCGATTTGGATCAAAGAAATCTTAGAAAAAAAAGATCGAACGACTGCGGGACCAACCGCGCCAGCCTGTGGTCTGTACTTTGAAAAAGTGGAATATTAAAAAATGAAAAGTGAAATTTTTTATACAATCAATGCAATATGTAAAAAGCAAGAAAATGTTGTTGTTTTTGATTTTGATGCAACGTTTTATAATATAAAAAATGGCCATGAAGCGCTTTACCACGAAATCTGGATAGATTCAGGTTTGCGTATGATGAAAGATTATTTTCCAAATAAGGAAGAAAAAGAACAGAAAAAAATGTTAAATGATTTTTGGTTTAGCAAAGGGCACATCATTAAAGGCATTCAGGAACTCTCAGAAAAAGAATTATCCTTTCCAAAGGGGTTTCCGCCAGAATATTACCTAAAAGAAGAGGAAATTAAGAAGCTGGTTTCTTATTTAGAACCAAATAGAGAACTTTTAAAGTGGGCTACAAAAATCAAAGCCCAAAAAATGATTATATCAGATTTTTGGGATAAAAATATATTCAGTATTGCTAATCACCTGGAAATGGACTTATCTATATTTAAGAACAAGATTTACGGCACAAACCAGCATTGGTTGTCTAAAAAAGACGTGACGTCTTGGTATGAATTCGAAAAACGATATTTTTCAAAAGCGGAAACTGTTTTGTTTTTAGATGACAATCTCAAAGTGGTGGAAGCCGCAAAAAAAGCCTGCCCAAAGATCATTGCACCTTGGCACATTGGAAAAGGTGCCATTGAATCGTTTCTAAACCTCTCCGATTATAAAATACACGTATCTTGACTTTTTTATAAATATTACATAGAGTAAGCGTATGAAAAAGATTTTATTTTATATTTGCTTCCCAGTTATTCTCTTGTCTGCATGTCAGAAGGATGAAAATATCCGTCCGGAAACACGGTTTACCCCGTGGCGTTTTGCGAATTGTGAATCGAGCCTGACGATTAACGAGGGCGAAAAATCTATAGCCGAATTATCATTTTATTTGAATGAAACCCTCACACATCGCGATACGACATATGACATAACGGATACGGTAGGATGGGATAAATATCTCGTGAAGATAGATACCGCGGGAAGCCTTGTTATATATTATTATGACTCAACCGCAATAACACATACATATCCTGTAACGGATCAAATCCCAGAATATCATTATAATCTGACGTTTAATGGAAATTGTGATGTGGCGGGTTATACATTTGAATTCCAACAAAATAAAATAGGACCCGTCATTTTTGAAGGCCCTTTTACAATTTATGGCATGCCCTGGGCTTACGAAGATACAAACCTGGAAATAACAACCCCAGCGGGCACAAAGCAAGAATTTCCTCTTTTAACAGGCGATTTTCATGATGCCTGCACAGATCATACACATTAAAAAAAGGTTAAAAATGGAAGAGCGTTCAAAATTTGCACGTTTCCTGCAACTCCAAATATTCATGGCAAATTTAACATTAGAATATCAGAAAACTAATCTAGAAAAAGGCACACAAAATCTAATCATTCTATTCGAATCCGAAGGGAAAAAGAAAAAAATACTTTGGGAAGGGTTACCCAAAAGAATTAAAATTGCAAACATAGATTTTGGATTAAAAATAACCTATCCAGTACCGAATATTGAAACTTCAATACCTGTGTGGGATCCCAATATCAAAGGAAGTATAACGATTCAATATACGCATAATAGAAAATTAGAAACAATGAAAGTTTTGGCTGGGGATGTTTTCCCTTATAAAAATGAAATAGAAATAATACGGTGGGATAAATTAGAAATGTATCTTGAAGAAAAAAGATCGGAAAGAGAATAACTCTTTGATCTTTTTTTAATTTCCAATCGGTCCTTTGCTGGATCGATTTTTCATTTGTAAAATATACGGATCTTTGGTTTTTTCAAACTCAGCCTTCGTGCCTTCCCAAACAATTTTGCCGTCATACAGCATCGCAATGCGATCGGCAATCATACTCGCAGAATGAATATCATGTGTAATGGTAACCGCCGTCGCGCCTAACTTCTTCACATTATCGATAATCAGGTGATTGATCGTTTCCGCCATAATGGGGTCTAGTCCAGTTGTTGGCTCATCAAAAAACATGATTTTGGGTTTTGTGGCAACGGCGCGCGCCAAAGAAACCCGCTTTTGCATGCCACCAGATAGATCGGCTGGGGAATGATCTGCAATTTTAGAAGACAAGCCAACCGCTTTTAAAAGAGAAATCGCTTCTTCTCGTGCCACGTCTTCTGGCATTTTTTGACTTTCCATCAAGCCAAAAGAAATATTTTCCCAAACCGACAAACTATCAAACAAGGCACCACCTTGGAAAAGCATACCCATTTGTGTATAAAAAGGCTGGCGCTCGGATTCACTTAAATGTGTTGTTTCAATAGAATCAATATAAATTTTACCTTGATCCGGTTTTATCAGCCCTAAAATATTTTTAATCAGAACGGATTTTCCTGTTCCGGAGGGCCCAATAATAACCAAAGACTCACCCTTGGCAACGGAAAGGTTGATTCCGGACAAAACGGCTTTGCCGTTAAAGGCTTTATGTAGATTTTTAATTTGAATTTTTGTATTTGTTTTGTTCATCTAGGCTCCAAAAAATAGTTCGGTCAGGAAGTAGTTCATTAAAAGGACAACAACGGATCCGGACACCACGGCCAAAGTTGTCGCTTTACCAACGCCTTCTGCGCCCCCTTTAGAATAGTATCCGTGATAACAGCCAAGTCCCGCAATAAAGAATCCAAACACGGTTGCTTTGACGAGTCCTGAAACCACATCAATCGTTTCAAGATATTGAAAGGTCTTTTGCAAATAAATCGCCGGATTAAAGCCGAGCTGTTCAACAGAAATCAAAAAGCCACCAAAAACCCCAATAATATCGGCAACCATCGTCAGCAAAGGCAACATTAAAACGGTCGCAATCACGCGGGGCGCCACCAAGTAATGAAAAGGACGAACGGCGAGAGTCTTTAACGCATCAATTTGTTCGGATACGCGCATGGTGCCAAGCTCGGCGGCCATCGCGGCGCCAACACGACCGGCGACCATTAAACCTGCAAACACAGGGCCCATTTCGCGCACCATCGAAATCACAACGACCATCGACACGGCGCCCTCGGCGGAAAAACGGGAAAATCCCGAATACGTTTGCAAGGCGAGCACCATTCCTGCAAAAAGGGCGGTCAAGCCAACAACCGGGAGAGAGTAAAATCCCACACGGAAAAATTGTTTTAAAATCAGCTTTGGATAAAAAGGTGGGCGAACAGACGACTTAATTACTTTTAACAAAAAAGAAACAAAGCGTCCGGCTGTTTCAAATACGTTTAACGTAAAATGACCCAAAGAAAAGAGAAAGTGTTCCATGGGACTCGATTTTACCAATTTTCAAACTAGATGCAAGCGCAAAATAGAGACTTGCATTTAAAGGTATTTTATGTTCTAATAGGCTTAACACGTTTGCAGGGACGGGACCCATATGGGACTACTCCGAACCCGAGTGGCTATCCGAAAACGGGCAACCGTCAGGATAGACGGATCTCTTCGACAAGAGGAATTAAGGTGAAGGCAAGGGGCTTCACGAAACAAGGTGGTACCACGACAAAGTTCGTCCTTGTATGTAGCGGAAAACGCTTCATGCAAGGACGATTTTTTTTATAACAAAGGAGAATAAAATGAATATTGAACAAAGACTAGAGTTGATTAAGCGCAACACAGAAGAAGTCATCGGTGAAAAAGAACTGATGGTCATGCTGGAAAGTGGGCAGCCACTAAATCATTACATTGGGTTTGAAATCTCTGGAAAACCGCACATTGGGCAATGCTTGATCTGCATGCAAAAAGTAAAAGATTTCCATGATGCCGGTTTTAACGTAAAGATTTTCTTGGCCGATTGGCACACGTGGATCAACAATAAACTCGGCGGAGACAAAAAGATCATCGAAGAATTTGGCCGGGGCTATTTTTCAGAAATTTTTAAAATCAGTTATAAAATGCTGGGCGGAAATCCGAACGATTTGGAATTTGTCTACGCATCTGATTTCTACGCGAAAAAAATGTCTTTCTGGGAAACGTTTGTAGAGGTCTCTAAAAACGTAACGCTTTCTCGGATACAACGTTCTATTTCCATCATGGGAAAGAAGGAAGGGGAAAGCATCGATCTCGCAACATTGATGTACCCACCGATGCAGGTCGCCGATATTTTTTCAATGGATATTCATTTGGCGCACGCCGGAATGGATCAACGCAAAGCGCACGTAGTGATGCGTGATGTGGCAAATAAAATCAAGACAGATCCTGTCCTTCTAGATGGCAAGCCGATCAAACCGGTTGCCATTCATAATTCATTGCTTCCAGGGTTAAAAGCACCTGCTGTTTGGCCGCTGCCGGATGATTTTGACGCATCGAATATGTCAGAAGATTTAAAGATGTCAAAATCCGATCCAAGCGGGGCGATTTTTATTCACGATGATCCAAAACAAATCCGTAAAAAAATTATGAAAGGGTTCTGCATGGAGCGTGAAGTTCGATACAATCCGATTTTAAAATGGATGGATATGATTATCTTCACGCGTGAAGATAATGGTATCACAATTGCACGTACAGAAGAACATGGCGGGAACATTTCTTGTAGGGATTTTAAAGACTTGGAAGGCAAGTTTTCCAAAGGGGATGTGCATCCAATTGACGTGAAAAATTACCTTGCGGACTACCTTATTAACCTTTTCGAACCAGCCAGAACGCATTTTGAAAAACCAGAAAATAAAAAAATGCTGGACCGTGTCGAAGAAATTTTATTTCATGTTAAAAATAAAAAATCCACTCCTGTTGGAGGGGCGCACGCTTTAGGAACATATACGATTGGTTAAAGGTGGAATTAAATTGTTTTATGATTGGTCCCTGAGCTTGTCGAAGGGTAAAATCAGAAAAAATGAAGGAAGCAAATGAGTAAAGGTTATGTCTATATTTTGAAATGTGCCGACGGAAGTTACTATACAGGAAGTACGAATGACATTGAAGCTCGTTTTTATCAACATCAACAAGGTGAAGGAGCCAATTACACAAAAAAACGACGGCCTGTTAAACTTGTTTTTTTAGAGGAATTTGATAGAATCGACGATGCTTTTTTTCTTGAAAAACAAATCCAAGGCTGGCGGCGTGAAAAAAAAGAAGCTTTAATAAAACGGAATTATGACCGCCTTCCTTTCTTGGCTTCGAGAACCTCAGCCACCGAAAGAAAAAAACAACCGCTCACTGAGGTTCTCGAAGTGCAAGGTTGTTCCAGTAAAAGAGAACATAACGTCAGCCACCGAAAGGAAAAAGGATAAAAAATGGAAACGTTTAAAATTTTTTCAGATATAGCCGAAATTTCACACGGTGTTTTTGATGATTCTGACATGCCGAAAGGAGACTATTCCAGAGACTGGTATAAAGAAGATTTGGTCAAAATATATGTGCAGAAAATGGGCTTTGAAAAATGTGCGTTACCAAATCAGAAACATACATCAGACGTTGTGATTACAACACAAGCATATGAGCGGAAAAAAGAACCAGTTGCAGATGGGATTATCACGAAAACGCCAGGACTTGTTATTGGTGTTCAAACCGCCGATTGTGCACCTGTTTTATTTTGTGACCCTGTCGAAAAAGTCATTGGTGCAGCGCACGCCGGTTGGAAAGGCGCGATTGGATCTGTGATTGAAAACACCATTGCGGAAATGGAAAAACTGGGGGCAGGGCGAAAAAATATCCGCGCTGTGGTCGGACCGTGTATTGCGCAAAAATCTTACGAGGTCGATGCACCAATTTATGACCCCGCGATGACAGCCGATCCGGAAAGTAAAAAGTTCTTTTCTGCAAAAGGTCCGGGGAAATGGCTGTTTGATCTAAAAGGGCTGGTAAATCACAAGCTGAAAAAAGCTGGCGTTTCAAAAATCGAAATCTCACCCCGGGACAGTTATCATGATCCTGCTTGCATCAGCTATCGATGCGCAACACACCAAAATCCAGATCTGCCGGTAAAAGAGCGCCTAAACGGCAAACGCATGTTTTCTTTGATTGTCTTAAAATAAAAAAGGCGTTAAATTGAAGAAACTCGATCCAGAAATAGGTATAGATGAGCTATTGAAAACACTAGAAAGCCTTAAAAAAGAAAACATAGATGCTTGGTTAGAAGCGATTAAAGAAATAGAAAGTTGGAACATAAAGGAAGTTGTCACAGAAGTTTATGAAACGTTGAGGCCCGTAGAAAGAGTGAGAGAGCTCTATCTTTGGATTTCTGAAGACAAAGAGAAAGTGTCTGAAATTATAACAGAAGTTCAAGAAGAAAAAAAAGGGCAAAAGGGTGAAAAACTTTACGAGCTTGAATTAGATGAATCAAAGCTTCTGCAAGAATCAAAACAAATAGAATCTGATCTAAAGGCTCTCGAAAATGAATTTATTGCTGTGGAGCTATTAAAAATGAAATTATTGGAAAATCCGCGTACGACATAATATCAATAAAAAATCCCCTGATTGGGGATTTTTTAAACTTATTCTCCAAAGAAGATTTTTTCTTTGAATTTACGTTTTTTCTCACGACGGACGGCTTCTTTAAGCTTACGCTTACGCGCCTCGGTTGGTTTTTCAAAACGTGCGCGGGCTTTTTGCTCGCGGACCAAACCTTCTTTCGCAACTTTTTTCTTCATTACGCGAAGAGCCTGTTCAACGTTTCCGTTTCTAACAACAATTTTAACCAATGGGAACACCCCCCTTCGTAAAGTTTGTATAGTGCAAAGCACTAATTCTTTAAAATTCTGCTTGCATTCTACAGAAAGAAGCGATTAATTGCAAGCTTTATATGATTTCAAACAAGCTATCTCGAAACTCTTTAAGGTTTGTCCCTTTTTCAGAGCTGGTCGTCATTAAAGCTGGGAACAGAGCAGGGTGCTCAATCATCATCTTTTCAATTTTTTTAATTTCTTTGTCTAAGTTCATTGGGCCAATTTTATCGATCTTTGTCAGAATGATTTGATACGTGATGGCACACTCATCCAACATCTTCATGATTTCAAGGTCGACTTTTTTCACACCATGGCGACTATCGATTAAAAGAAAAACGCGTTTTAAAGATGTCCGACCACGCAAATAATCTTTCATGACACCTTGCCAGTTTTCGACCAGTTTTTTAGGGGCTTTGGCATAGCCGTATCCTGGTAAATCCACGACCATAAGCTTGTCTGCCCAGTTAAAAAAATTAAGACTTTGGGTCCGCCCTGGTGTAGAGGAGGTTTTGGCCAGCCCCTTGGTTTGGGTCAGTGCATTAATCAGGGATGACTTCCCAACATTAGATCGCCCGACAAAAGCGACTTCTGGTAATTTCGCGACAGGTAATTGTTCCAGCTTGTTAAAACTGCCAATAAAGTTGGGTTTTTCATCCGTCCACATAATTAATCCATAGACCGCTGAATGATATAAGTCTGGAACAGAGAAAACACATTGCTCATCATCCAGTAAAGTACCAATCCAGCCGGCAATCCACCAAACATCAACACAAAGATTATTGGTAAATAGGCCATGATTTTACTTTGCGGTGCCGTTGAATTTGTCCCTTGAATTTTTTGTTGTACCCACATCGCAAGTCCCATTAAAATCGGCAACAGTCCAACCGCCGGTAACCACCCTGGAATGTCATAAGGAAGCAATCCAAATAGGTTAAATAAAGAGGTCGGATCTGCTTTGGATAAATCTGGTATATACAGGAAACCCGCTTGGCGTAAATCAAAAGAGACCACCAAAACACGGTACAAACCAAAAAAGATTGGGATTTGTAATAACATTGGAACACAACCACTTGCAGGCGAAACCTTATGTGTTTTATAAAGCTTTATCATTTCTTGTTGCAGGCGCATTTTATCGCCAGCATGTTTGGCTTGAAGGGCTTTAATTTTCGGTTGAAGATCTTTCATTTTTGCCATAGAAACAAGGCTTTTTTTAGACAAGGGATAAAGAACAAGCTTAATTAAAAGGGTCAATAAAATGATCGCCCATCCCATATTCCCAAGCCAATTCCCCAACCAATTTAAAGCTTGGGCCAAAGGTTTTGAAACCATAAAAAACCAGCCGTAATCGATAGATTGGGAAAGATTTTTAAACCCTTTCTTTTCGTAGGCTTGTAAAATATTTTCTTGTTTTGGCCCGGTATAAAGTGTTGTGCGAATAACTTTTGTTTCCCCGGGTGTGATGATCATGGCATCGGTTTGAAAATCCGCTTGGCTTTGTTTTTCTGCCACGGAAAATTTAATAGAAGGGTTAACGGCATCCGTATGCATCACGGCTTGTGTATAATGGTTTGACCAACCAAACCAGCCTTGTGCATTCGTTGTTTTTTCGGCCTCATCTTTCAAATCGGAAAGAGAGGGTTTTACAAAATCCCCGTTCAAATAACCAATCCAACCTTGATGAACATACCCAGAAGCCGGGGTCTCACCACGGTAAACCATGCGTCCATAAGCCCAAACCTTTTCCGCATAACGGCCGGTGTTACGAACTTTTTGTTCAACATTAATCAAATAAGTATTATCTAAGCTGAATTTTAATTCATAAACTAAATTTTCAGCGCGTTGTTGTACGATGATGGTGCCATTATTATTGCTGATTTTTTTCCACGGACGGTGAAGCGTGTGTTTATTTGTCGTTTCGCCTAAAAATCCCCATTCCGCAAACGTATTTTGGTCTAAAAGAGAAAGTGGTTCTTTATGTGCCGTTGTTTTGAAAATGTTTTTAAAAGAAACGGAATCCAATCGGGCATTATTCGTATCAAACGCACCGTTTAAAGATTCATTTGAAAAAGGAGCAGGGGCTCGTTTAATAATTTTTGGAACAGAGGCTTCTTTTTCGTTCATTGTTTCCGCAAATGGTTTTGGTGGAAAAATCCATTGCACAATGACAAGAGAGATTAAAAAGAAAATGGTCAGTTTTAAAAACTGAATTTTATTGTTTTGTTTCATGGGTATATATGTCCTTTGGATGAAATTCTTTTTTCAAGCGTAAACCATCGCACATTGAAAAAAAGGAGTCAATAATCAATATGAAAAACAAAACTTGACTTTTAAAGGATTTGGGTCTATCTATATAAATACAAACTAAATATTAAAATTATGAAATTAATAAAAATAATCGTAATCTTATGCCTAAGCTGGATGGCTCAGGCACAAGAAGAAACAAAAATGATTTTGCCTCACTTAGGGGTCATCATAAAATGTACCAAAGTCACTCATCAAGATGGAGTGACAAAGGGGTATATTGGGGCTGCAGTGATGGCTGTGGCTTACGATACAACGGCCTTTCGGCCGGATAATGTTATTGAACAAATAACATACCGAAGTGGAAATATCCGTTTTATCGAAGATCCAGAAACTGGAGATTCGATCATCGAAATGCTCCAACCACGGATGCTCCATGGTTCTGTAATTCGGTTTTATCCGCCGACCTACAATCCAACAGCCTTCAGGGTAATCGGTCGCACCCAAAAAGGTGTGCGGTTAAAAAAATATTATGAGATTATTCAGGAAGAATGACATCAAGAAGACGCTGGGCAGCCACCTGCTCAGCTTCTTTTTTTGTGGCGCCTTCACCGGTAGCCTTTTTCCCGAGCGTTTTGACTTCAACTTTAAAAACAGGCGCATGTTCTTTGCCGGATTTGCCTAATAAAGTATATTCTGGCGTGCCTTTGGTTTCTTTTTGAACCAACTCTTGCAAAGTTGATTTTGGATCTTGAGGCGGGGCAATCATTTGATCTAAATAAGGCGCCCAAAGTCTTTGAATAAAGGCAAAAGCGGAATCGTACCCTTGGTCTGTATAAAGCGCGCCAATAATGGCCTCCATGGTATTGGCATGCATATGGGTTTGTTTATCAATCGTCTTTTTTAAATCGACGCCCACCTTAATATGAGGAATAATACCAATTTCAGCCGCAATTTTCGCGAGTGTTTCCGTGCAGACCAATCCCGCAAAACGTTTTGCCAAATCGCCTTCAGATTCTTTTGGAAATTTTGTATAGAGCAGGGTGGAAACAACCAATCCTAAAACCCGATCGCCCAAAAACTCTAAACGTTCATTATGTTTCCCTGGGACGCTGGAATGCGTGAGGGCTTGTTCAAAGATTTTTTGGTTTTTAAAAAAAAGTTTTAATTTTGCAAATTTCATAAAGCGAAGAGTACGATGATTCTCGAAAAAACACAAGATAAATCGCTTCTTGACTCTGAGATGGAAATCATATAAAAATAACTCCGGTTTATAAAAAGAAAGAAAGACATGTCATACGAACAAGTTTATACCTTGCCTCCTCGCTTAAAAAATGATAAGAATGGAAGAGATCTGTTTAATCTTTACCATATGGTGAGTGCCGTAGAAAATCCGGATTTTGAAAGAACAATGAAAGATATTCAGTCCAAATTAAAAAATTTGGATCTACATATGGGGCCAATAAAAGAGGAAGAAAGCGCCTTCAAAAAGTTGATTGAAAAAAAAGAGGGCGAAATTTATAGCATAAATGATATTATTCGATGCAGTTTTTTTTCATCTTCTCTCATACATGAATACAAAGTAATTAATTTTTTAAATGCAAATGAATCACAATTGGATTGGAAAATACATGAAATAAGAGATTCACATTTTCCCATCTATATTAATGGCTTTTCACCTAACTTTAAATATCAAGAAAAACTTTTTCCACGCCTACACCGTGACTTACGTGTCATTCTGAAAAAACAAGTATATCAAATAAATGTATTTGCAGAAATTCAAATGCATCTAGACGGGTATGAAGAAATTAATGCCAAAACCCATGATTTATATGATCTAGAAAGAAAATTATTAGATAAACAAAGCACTTATTTTTCAGATGAAGATCTTTATGCTTTTTTTGAAGCTCGCCTAAAAATAATAGAGCTAAATGAAGAAGCCGTTAATGTATATAACGAAAATGCGCTTAAGCAAAAGGAAAAAATTTATTTAATGCCTGGGAGACAAGTGATTGAAAATGTGGCGACAAAAGAAGGCCTGGATTACGAAGAAAAAGTTTTTCAACTAATGACGAAAGGGTTGGCAAAGAATCCAAAAGATACAAAAAGGCTATTTTCAGAAGCAAAGTTAAGAAAAGATCATGGAGATTGGCTTGTCACTGAAATGAATAGAGTTTTAGGGCACAATCCTCAAATAATACAGTTTCTTCAAGACAAGAATATCAAAGTCGCTTGATTTTAAATCCCAAATATTCTATTCTGTCGGAATGGAAAATATACTCTACTTTATTGCAGGATTAGCCCTCGGTTCGACTGGGGTTTATCTTATCGTGCACAGTCTAAAACAACGCCTGTTCGAAATAAAAACACGCGCCGATCAATTCGAAGTCGGCTATCACCAAGAGCGCGAAGCACGCATCAAGCTCCAGGCTGAAAAAACGGATGACCGTCAATTACAACAGACGTTTGAAAACCTGGCTCATAAAATATTTGAATCTCGGGACGAAAAATTCAAACGAGACTCGGCCGAAAATATCTCCACGGTTTTAAAACCGTTAAAAGACAGATTAACGGACTTCCAAAAAAAGATTGATGATTCGTTCTCGTTTCAAAATAAAGAGACGATTAGTTTGAAAACGGAACTAAAACATATGTTGGACATGAATAAGAAAATGTCAGAGCAGGCCGAAAATTTAACCCTGGCATTAAAAGGCGATGTTAAGGTTCAGGGGAATTGGGGCGAAATTATGCTGGAAAAAATCTTGGAAGAGTCCGGCCTACGGAAAGGACAAGATTATATCTTGCAAGGAATTGATATGGGGTTGAAAAATGAAGCAACCGGGGCGCCTTTAAAGCCGGATGTGGTCGTTAATCTGCCGGAAGATAAACATATTATTATAGATTCAAAACTATCTCTGACGCATTACGAGCGTCACGCATCTGCCCCAGACGAAGCAAAACAAGCCTTACATATGCGGGCCTTTTTGGATTCCATTCGCTCTCATATAAAAGACCTTGAAAAGAAACGTTATCAAGATCAGACGAAACTAGGTACCCCAGATTTTGTATTTATGTTCATGCCAATTGAAGGGGCGTATATCTCCGCCATTATAAATGATCCTGAATTACACCGGTTTGCATGGGACCGCCGAATTGTTTTGGTTGGGCCGTCGACATTAATTGCGACCTTAAAAACGGTCGCGTCTATCTGGCAATTAGAACGCCAAGGGAGAAATGCCACCCAAATTGCAGAAGAAGGGGGGAAGCTCTACGATAAGATTGTCGGATTTATCGAGGATATGGAAAGACTTAAAAGTAACTTTAAAACGGCCCAAGGCACACTTGATTCGGCCATGAATAAATTTTCAGAAGGAAAAGGAAGTGTCTTGTCCAGAACAGAAAAGATGAAGGAATTGGGGGCGAAAGCATCAAAATCACTCCCAAAAACGTCTTTAAAGACCTTATAAACAAAGGCATTTCAAAGAAAAGTACATTTTTTGTAAATAAATATTTGAAATTGCCGTCCGAATATGTGATAATACCATGGTCTGGTTGTCATACTAGGACGGAGAATATAGAAAAAGGAGAAAAAAATTATGAAATTAGCTCTTATCGTTATGGGTGGCCTACTTGTTATGGGTGGATGTGCACGTGGTCCAAAAGGAAACTGCCATTGCATGAAAACATCTTGTACACACGAAGGTGGTGCTGCTGGGATCAAAATCTTGAAAAAAGGCGATGCTCAAAAAAGCGCAGGAAATGCTGGAATTGTGATCAAAAGAAAAAAATAATTCTTTAAGCAATTCTAAAGATTCAAAACCTCTCAAATTTTGAGAGGTTTTTTTAGTGTATAAAACGTAAAATAGAGAAAGTAATAAAGGGGTTGCGTCGATAAGGCGAATCTGATATTGTTATGGACAAGGGAAGAATTTTAAGGGAAGGAAGATCATGAATTTCAAGCACTTAGCTTTGGTTTTGATGGGCGGATTTTTTGCATCATCAGCGCAAGCTGTTGAAGAAGGTTATCCAGTTTATTATAATGCCTACGCATCCGACGCCTCATGTTATTCATATGATAATCGTGGCGTATGTAACCAACGTGGAAGTATGCACCAAGCATATCGGCAATCAACACAAAGCACCCGCGTTTCTAAACGAGAAGGGTATAAAAAATTCACAGAAAAAAGACCAGAAAAACAACTGGATCTTGGAATCTGGGCGGGACGTCGTTTTGCGGACTTTGAATATCAATTGAATTTTGGATATTCCTATAATTCCAGTGATTACACACATGAAGGACCTGCTGTTTCTAAATCAGCTGGTTCAATCTTGGAATGGGATGATATGATCTTTAATGAAATCGGAATCACGGCACGTAAAGATTTTCAATATGACAAATATCCACTTTTTGTTTTTGGAGAATATAAACAAGGTAAGTTAGCAAAATCAGGGGATTCTCGTGATGATGACTTAACGGTTGACGACCTTTGGGACATTTCTATTGGGGGGATTGATGCCTCGACATCTGGCTGGAAATTTGGGCTGGGATGGAACGATGCATTTACATGGGCGGATTTTACATTTTCACCTGTGATTGGGTATATGTCACAAACCCATGATTTGAACATGACCAATCAAATTTATCCACAACCAGAACAAACCGTTTATATGTATGGTCCAGATGGAGATGGCGATGGTAACCCGGATCCAATCTATGATGATGCCGGTAATCATACGTGTTTATGGAACACCGATCTCGAGCAACTTAATCCAGTCGGTGGCGGAGATCTTTATGCTAATCTTGATGCGGATCCAGAAGGAGAAGTTGTTTACCAAGACGGAGGAGTGGGCTGGATTACATGTACGAGCGCTGTAGACAATAATTATTGTGGAACGTATGATCCTATTTGGAACGGTTTGAGTTACCAAGACGTACTGCTCTTTGATACAGATGGTCAGGTGGGAACAGATGGATGTTTGCTCGGTGGCTATGATGTCGCTGTCGCCCTTGGTGGACAAACGCAAAAATATCAAGCGACATGGTCAGGGTTTTTTATCGGAACCTATATGGATCGTCAATTTAACGAAAAAGAATCGCTTTCTTTCTATGGGCATGTTGCGATGTTAGATTATGAAGCAACTGCAGACTGGGTCTATAGAACAGATTTAGCGCACCCATCGTTTAAAGATGCCGCTTCAGGGATGGGATATGAATTACGGATGACGTACACACGTGAGTTTGCACCGTCATGGGATTTCAAATTGTCTGTCGATTGGGAAACCTTTGAACTAGAAGGTGGAACATCCACGGTGAATTATGCTGATGGATCAACAGCATCCGAACCGTTTGCCAATTATGCCGTATGGCAATCAATGGGACTTCAAGTTGGGGTCGTTCGAAAATTCTAAAAGTAAAAAGATAAAAAAATCCCACCGCATGGTGGGATTTTTTTAAACATTTTATCCTTAGATAGATTCAATTTCTTTCTTCAAGGCATCAAAGGCTGCCTCTGCACCAGAAATATCTGTGCCACCTGCCTGCGCCAATGTCGGTGTGCCGCCACCGCCTTGACCACTAAGTTTTTCAGAAACAAGCTTTACAAGATCGCCAGCTTTCTTCTTCTTGGAAAGATCATCCGAAACGCCAACAATGGCGGATACTTTATCTTCAAATTCGGAAATCAAACAAATCACAAAATCACATCCAAGCCGTTTTTGAAAAATACGCCGCACGAGGTCTTTTAGAGATTTTGGATCTAGTTGAACAGTTTTGGAGAGGAAATCAATATCGTTTCCTAGATGCTGTATCTCAGAGATAAATTTTTCCGCCATACTCTCCAAAGCCTGATCCATGTTGCCAGATTTTAACGATTTATTGTCTTCTTGTAGTTTTTTAATTTTAGAAACAGCCATATCCTCCGGACATTTAAGTTGTTCAAGAATTTCACCTAAAGTAAATTCCATGCTTTGGACATGCTCAACGGATTTTTTACCAGTATACGCTTCAATACGACGAACCCCTGCCGCCAAGGCACTTTCCCGGATAATTTTAAAGAAACCAATTTCGCCGGTGTGTTTTGCGTGTGTTCCACCACAAAGCTCTTTAGAGGTTTCCCCCATATCCACAACACGCACAACATCGCCATATTTTTCACCAAAAAGGGCAACAACCCCTTTAGACAAAGCCACGTCTTTTGGCATGTTTTCGGTTGAAATACACAAATTGTCGCGAATGGCTTTATTCACAAAGTTTTCAATCTTTAAAATCTCATCTGCTGTCATGGCTTTTGGATGCGAAACGTCAAACCTCATCACATCATCTTTAACCGCAGATCCACGTTGTGCGGCGTGTGGCCCCAAAACGTCACGGAGCGCGGCTTGGAAAAGATGTGCGGCGGAATGAGCGCGAACGTTTGCTTGGCGCTTTTCGGAATCGACAACCAGTAAAGCCGTGTCTCCGACTTTAAGCGAACCTTCTGTTATCGTATGCACAATTAAATTTTCAATCGGTTTTTGCGTATCGGAAACAGGGAGACCGTTCAAAGTCCCAACATCACCAGCTTGTCCACCAGATTCGGCATAAAACGGGCTTTCTTTTACAATAACTTGAAAAAAACCTTTGGCTTCTTTGACATCTTTGCCATCTTGAACGATTGCGACAATTTCGGATTTTCCTTTTAAATCGGTGTATCCTGTAAATTTACTTTCACCAACACGGGCTTTGATATCATGCCAAAGTGTTTCAGTCGTTGTCCCAACGCCAAAGCTTTTCCCCGCGCGCGATCTTTCTTTTTGTTCATGCATCGCTTTTTCAAAACCGGATTCATCAAGATGGATTCCTTTAGAGCGCAACGCATCTTGGGTCATGTCTAAGGGGAAGCCGTACGTATCATAGAGCTTAAAGGCGACTTCGCCAGCAAGTGTTTTGCCTTTAGAAAGACCTTTGGTTTCGTCTTTTAAAATTTTCAAACCAGAAGAAAGCGTGCGTGCAAAATTTTCTTCTTCTAATTGGATGGTCTGAATAATGCTTTCGCGGGCATTGATCAGCTCTGGATAAACATGTCCCATTTCACGCTCCAAGGCAGGGGCTAACAAATGAAGAATAGGTTCTTTGGCACCCAATAAATCGGCATGGCGCATCGCACGACGTAATATCCGGCGCATCACATAACCGCGACCTTCATTTCCGGGCAAAACACCGTCCGCGACCAAGAAACAAAGGGTGCGAATATGATCGGAAACGACTTTGAAAGAGGCACGATTTTCAGCGGTTTGTTTCTGTCCGGTTAAGTCCGTGATGACCATCATTAAATTTTGGAATAAATCAATATCATAATTATCGTGTTTGTCTTGCATAACAGACGCCATGCGTTCTAAGCCCATACCTGTGTCGATATTTTGATTTGGTAAAGGGGATAAATTCCCATCTTCGTCAGAAAAACTTTCCATAAAAACATTGTTCCAAATTTCCATGTATCGATCGCCGTCTTCGTCTTTCGTTCCTGGTTTTCCGCCAAAAACGTGATCGCCATGGTCAAAAAATATTTCGGTGCAAGGTCCACAAGGTCCAACTTTCCCCATTTCCCAAAAATTGTCTTTAGTTGGGATGCGTAAAATTTTATCATCGCCAAATCCGGTTAATTTTTTCCAAATATCATAGGCTTCATCGTCGGTATGATAAACAGTAACCAACAGCTTTTCAGGGGAGATCCCAAATTCTTTCGTCAAAAGATCCCACGCATATGTGATGGCTTTTTCTTTGAAATAATCGCCAAACGAAAAATTACCTAACATTTCGAAAAAAGTATGGTGGCGGGCGGTATACCCGACATTGTCGAGGTCATTATGTTTTCCACCAGCGCGAATACATTTTTGAGAGCTGGTCGCACGCGTATAATCACGTTTGTCTTTACCTAAAAAAACATCTTTTAAAGGCGCCATGCCGGCGTTAATGAATAAAAGACTGTTATCACCCGCGGGCGGAATGACCGGCGCAGAGGCCAAACGTTTGTGACCATTAGATTCAAAGTAATCTAAAAACGTTTTTCTAACATCATTCAGTTTCATAACAAGTCCTTTTTTTGTGGCTCTAAACCCATGACAGAAGAGACTAGCGAACATGAAAACCTTTTTCCAGAAAAAAAATAATATAACGTTTATTTATCTTTGTTCGTTGCATTTAAAATTTGAAGAAGCCATTTAAAGAGATGAGTAAAGGCGGCAGTTTTTTTATCCTTGTGAAAAATATGGTTTCATTTATACTCTGTCAAAAAAGGAAACACATGAAAATCGGAATTTTTGATTCAGGGTTGGGTGGCTTGGTTATGACAAAGGCGATCATCGATGCCTTACCACAATATGATTATATATATTTGGGGGATACGCTTCATGTGCCTTATGGCCCCCGATCTTTTGAGTCTGTTTACCGCTATACCGAACGCGCCATCGATTATTTATTTGAACAAGATTGCAACTTAATCATTATTGCATGTAATACCGCCAGCGCAAAAGCATTGCGTTCAATCCAACAAAAATACTTACCCAAAAAACATCCAAACCGACGTGTGCTTGGCGTGATTATTCCAACGGTCGAGGCCGCCATTGAATCCGGGGCGAAAAACATCGGCATGATTTCAACCGCCGGCACAAAAAAATCAGAAACTTTTGATTTAGAGTTTCAAAAACAGGATCCTTCTATTCATTTAAAAACAATCGCAACGCCATTGTTGGT
This sequence comes from Alphaproteobacteria bacterium, assembly GCA_016937865.1. Lineage (GTDB taxonomy): Bacteria > Pseudomonadota > Alphaproteobacteria > Rs-D84 > NBLK01 > NBLK01. The sequence goes on along the minus strand of JAFGVS010000046.1, from coordinate 6,873 downwards.
GCCTATGATAGAAAACAAAGGAATCAAGTGGATAAGGCCAATTCTTCGGGAATATCTTGAACCACTAAAAAAGCAAGAGGCTTTAATCCTCGGCTGCACACATTACCCCATTTTGAAAAAAGAAATTGCGGAAATTTTACGCGTGCCCTTATTATCACAAGATGAAATTATTCCAGGTAAATTGGAAAGCTATTTAGCCCGTCATCCGGAAATAGAAACAACGCTTTCAAAAAATAAAACACGCGAATTTTTGGTAACCGATTTAACGGATGCCTATCAAGAAGCCGCCGATGATCTTTATGGTGAAAAAATAGAAATTCAAAAAGTTTCTTTAGGATGAAAATCAAAAATCGGATTGACCTAAGATTGAAAAGAAGCTATACTCATTTCCATCTTTCAAAAGAAGGGAGAAAGTATGTCTTCAAAATCTATCAAATTAAAATGGGTGCAATGGATCCTTGTGGTGGCAAATTTTCTCACGGTCAAGCCACAGACTAAGCTAGCAGAGAAACAAGCAAAAAAAAAGGAAGATGCGTCTGAAACAGGCAACCTATGGGAAGAAGAGGCCAAGGCAGCAATGCATTCTGCTGTTGTTAAAGCCAAGGAATCAAGACTTACGATGCCACCTCAAACAGGACCGGATTCTGAGCAAGTTCGCCTGATTGAATATTTGACTAACAGACGTCGGGGTTAAGACATAATTTTCTTGTAATTTCAAACCGAATCAGTATAATTCTTCAAGAAAATCAGAAACACTACTCAAAGCCCGATATTCATAAGGAGATTTACGAATGGTTTTACCAATGATGCCCCGTGCGACAGCTGCCTGGCTTGTCGACAATACAACCCTGACATTTGATCAAATTGCAGATTTTTGCGGCCTCCATGATTTGGAGGTTCAATCAATTGCAGACGGGGATTCAAAAGCAGTGCGCCCGTTAAATCCAATTGTGAATCATCAGCTAACACAAGAAGAAATCAAGCGTTGCGAAGCCGATTCAAAGGCACGCTTGCAACTAACAGAAAGTGCGCGTTCAATTCGTCGCATGAAACAAAAAGTATCGTATGTACCGATGTCTCAACGTCAAAACAAACCAAGTGGAATTGCCTGGATGGTGCGCAATCACCCAGAATTTTCAGATGGACAAGTTTCCCGTTTATTGCATACAACGAAAAAAACAATCGAAGCGATCCGGGACGGAACACATCGTACTTCCGGCACGACCCGCCCGCAAAATCCAATTACACTTGGATTGTGCAGTGAAGCAGATTTCTATGCAGAGCTTTTAAAAGCGCAAAAAAAAGTAGAAAACAAAAAATCTTAAAACGTTGAAAGTCAGAACATGACGAATAAAAAAATCTCTTCAGATCTTTTCCTTATTCGCGCTTTGCCGGAATTCCTGCACGAGCCATTGGAAAAAGCATATGATAAAGGCGGTATTCAAGAACTTACTTTAAAATCACTGTGTGATCAAGAGCACTATACAGGGCAAGATTATAAAGAGTTGTTAGATTTATTAAGTGATTTAGAAATTGAATTAATTTCTGAAGATGAAGATAGAGAAACAAAAGAAAGTTTTGCATCTGAATTTATGACCGTAACATCCGAAGAAGAAGATGATGAAATGGGCAATAATAAAGGCAAGATGGAAGCGGATGTTGAAGAAGAAAGCTCTGCCGAAGAAGCCTTCAGAGTACAGACAACCGAAAAAGAAGCCCAAGCAACAACAACATCTGCGGATAATTTTCAAGCTTACCTAAAAACAATCCGACATGTAGACCTTTTAACCCGTTCAGGGGAGGTTGCAATTGCCCAACGGATTGAGGCGGGTCAAATCTTGATGTTGGAAGGGTTATCCACATCGCCGATGACAATTGAAACCTATTTACGTTGGTATAAAGATTTATTGGATGAAACCATTCAATTGCGGGATGTTGTGAATTTGGATTTAATGTACACAAAATCCGAACCAGAAAATTTAAACGAAGATGGTGAAGAAGACGAAGACGGTGAGGCTGCAGATTTAGCAGATGAAGAAGACGAAGACGATGACGATGAATCTTCCGGATTTGAAACCGTTTCAATTGCAACCATGGAACGTGAATTATGGGACGACATCACGGCTGTTTTTGAAGATCTAAAAAATGTTTTTGCAAACTATAAAAAAGTGCAAAAACGGCGTTTGATGACCTATTTAAAAGGGATGCCTTTTTCCTCATCCTCTGAAAAAATGTACCAAAAATATAAACAAGAAATTGTAAATCTGTTGGATAAAATTAAACTCAGCGATGTGCGGGTGGAAGAATTAACAGAATCGTTGGTCAAAAAAAACAATGAATTGGTTTCTTTAAACGGAAAATTACTCCGTTTAGCAGAACGCTGTAAAATTAAACGCGATGATTTCTTAAAACAATATCAAGGCAATGAGCTTGATTTAGAATGGATTGAAACACTTAAAAAAATCAAAAAACCGGCTTGGGAAAAATTTATGAAGCTGTATGCCGATGAAGTCCTAAGTGTTCAAAAACAAATCCGAGACATTACGGAAGAAACAGGCCTGCCGATGGATGAATATCGTCGTGTGGTGGATATTGTGCGCCGGGGTGAAAAAGAAGCCTCGCAAGCAAAACAAGAAATGATTCGTGCAAATTTGCGTTTGGTGATTGCCTATTCTAAAAAATATACCAGCCGTGGTCTGGCTTTCTTGGACTTAGTACAAGAAGGAAATATTGGCTTAATGAAGGCCGTGGATAAGTTTGAATACCGTCGTGGGTTTAAATTTTCAACTTATGCAACATGGTGGATCCGTCAATCAATCACACGTGCGATTGCGGACCAAGCGCGTACCATTCGTATCCCAGTGCATATGATCGAACGTATTCATAAACTCTATAAAATATCACGTGAAATGCTTCATGAAACAGGACGCGAAGCAACGGCAGAAGAACTGGCAGATAAAGTCATGATGTCTGTGAAAAAAGTACGTGAAATTTTAAAAGTTGCAAAATCACCGGTTAGTTTAGACAGCCCAATCGGCAGCGAAAACGATGGATCTTCTCTGGCGGATATTATTGGAGACTCTCAAGCGATAAAACCATTAGATGCAACCATCTATTCAAAACTGCGTGAAACCACAACCGCGATTTTATCAACGCTAAATCCACGTGAAGAACGCGTGCTGCGGATGCGTTTTGGAATTGGAATGGCGTCAGATCATACCTTAGAAGAAGTGGGTAAAACCTTTAATGTGACCCGCGAACGTATTCGACAAATCGAGGCAAAAGCCCTTCGAAAATTGAAGCATCCAACCCGTTCACGTAAATTGCGAACTTTTATAGATTAATCTTTGAATATAAAGTAAAAAACACCCATCAAAATAGATATGGGTGTTTTTTTATTTAACATCTTTTTTTATGGCGAGATCTCGCCATAAAAAAAGAAAATCTAAACGTGTCTTCATATTTGTAATTTTAAAATTTAATAGACCATAATGAAAAAATAAAGAGCTGGTCAAGAATAAAAAAAGATAAAAAGGTGCAATTTAAATCCGAATATACATAATAAAATTTCACATGAAAAGATATTATGTATACTCGTCTAAGTTGAATCTGTTTTTGTTGTTATAATTTTTATACTTGCTTTATGGGAAAAGTACATCTGTATAGTATAAGAAACAGATAGGCAGAAGGTTTTTTTTTGATATACTACCTCAGAAGAACTAAAGGATTATAAATAATGTCGACAGAAACACTTCAAGATGGCGAGGTCTATCAAAATTTGAGAGGACTGATGGTGTTTTGTAATATCCTCTCTGGTGACAAGCCCTTGACCGAAGAAATATCATGGGAGTTATCCATGTATTTAAGCATACTTGGATATCATGAATTCAAAAAATCAGAACGAGGGGACTAAAAAACTTTTCATTTATTTTTAAGTCTGTATACTTTCATATATGAGCAAAGAAAATCTATTTCAATCAGAAAAAATAAAAGACAAAAGCCTGGAACCACTGGCTTATCGCCTGCGTCCAAAAACGTTGGCGGATGTCATCGGACAAGACCACCTAACCGGGGCGGACGGTTTCTTAACAAAGGTTATTGCCAGCAACCATTTGCCATCCATTATTTTCTGGGGACCTGCGGGGTGTGGAAAAACAACCTTATCGCATATTGTTTCAAAAGAAATAGACGCCGATATCCACGTGCTCTCGGCCGTTCTGGCGGGCGTTGGGGATTTGCGTGGGACTTTCAAAATCGCCCGTCATAATAAAGAACAGGGCCGTAAAACAATTCTTTTTATCGACGAGATACATCGTTTCAATAAAGCACAACAAGACAGCTTATTGCCTGTTGTCGAAGATGGCACAATTATTTTGATTGGCGCCACGACGGAAAATCCATCGTTCGAGGTTAACAACGCGCTCCTTTCGCGGTGCCGTGTGCTGACAATCAATCGTCTGGACGTGAAGGGCCTTGAAAAACTGTATACACGAGCCGAAAAAGAAATGGATTATCAGTTTCCTTTGGAAAAGGAAGCGAAAGAAAAATTGCTGGACATGGCGGACGGCGACGCGCGCTATCTATTGGGAAGTCTGGAAATTATTCATTCTCTGGCCTTTAAAAAAGATTTGTCGACAGAGGCGCTTTTAAAAATCCTCAATCAAAAATCCGCCAGCGGAGATCGGGCAGGGGAAGCGCATTATAATTTAATCAGTGCGGTACATAAATCGCTCCGAGGTTCTGATCCACAGGCGGCGCTGTATTGGACAGCACGCATGATAAACCAAGGCGAAGATCCACGCTATTTGTTTCGACGGTTGACGCGTTTTGCTAGTGAAGATATTGGAAATGCGGATCCGCAAGCCATGCCATTGTTGGTATCGGCGTGGCAAGCCTTTGAACGGATTGGTCAACCCGAAGGCGAAGTCCATTTGGCCCAGGCAGTGATATACCTGGCGCTTGCACCAAAATCAAATGCGTCTTATACAGCCTGGAACGAGGTCAAAGTATTTGCGGAAAAAAATGGTTCGTTGATGCCCCCGAAAAACATTTTGAATGCGCCAACAAAATTGATGGATGAACTGGGCTATGGCAAAGGCTATCAATATGACCATGATGTAGAGGATGGGTTTTCTGGGCAAAATTATTTCCCAGATGAATTAAAACGTACAACGTTTTATACACCGGTAGAGCGTGGGTTTGAACGTGATCTGAAAAAACGGATCGACTATTTTGAAAACCTGCGAAAGAAAAAGAATTAAACCTTGATTTTTTGAAACGACTATCATATAATGCCTCGAGTTCTTATCGCGGGGTAGAGCAGTCCGGTAGCTCGTCAGGCTCATAACCTGAAGGTCATAGGTTCAAATCCTATCCCCGCAACCAATATTAAAACATCCAGCCTTAGGCTGGTTTTTTAATATTTTTTTCGTGGATCTGGTGAATGGAGTAACGGTTCGTGAGAAAGCACGATAAAATTATGCGCACGAAAGATGTTTGGCTCGCCAGAATCTCAAAGGATAAAAAATGAGAAAAGCCTTTTCAAAAAAAAAAGAATTAAGAGGATAAAAAAATCCAGTTGTTTGAAAAAAAACAACTGGATTTTTTATTTCAGAGCGGGTTTTGAGAGGCGTTTAGTCTCTTTTTAAAATGAAAGAAACCGAAAGTCCCAACGCCCATTGAAAATAGGCCATATCCTTTGACGGCCATGTTTAAAGAATCGCTCGCTTTAAACATAAATTCTTCCCGTAAAACCCAAGAAGAATCGCCGGAAACAGCAATGACAAATCCGATTGCCAGGACGAAGAGAGATAGCCCTAAAAAAATTTTACTCATAATTAGAATTTTTAATTAACACTATCTTACTTAATAAAGAAAAGAACTAAAAATGTCAACCCATTATGGACATGGCTTTGAAAAATATTGGTGTTTCAAAATACCTGAGACAGAAAAAGGCTTATTGTAGGTCTTTTAATTTCGTCAAAACTTCTGCAACATGGCCCTTAACACTAACCTTTGGCCAAACATGGGCGATGTGGCCTTTTGGGTTGATTAGAAAAGTCGAACGTTGTGTTTTGCCGTCCTCTTTTTCGGCACCAAAAGCAATTTGAGCCAAGCTTTCTTTGTCGCTAAGCAGAATAAAATTCAGATTTTGTTTAGAAACAAAACCTTGGTGACTTTTAATAGAGTCTTTCGAAATTCCATAGACAACCGCGCCGGTTTGTGTCAAATCAGACATCGTGTCTCGGAAATCACAAGCTTCGACAGTGCAGCCTGGTGTATTATCTTTGGGGTAAAAATAAACGACAACCCATTTGCCACGGTGATCGGATAAAGTGTGTGTCTTTTCATCATTTCCGGGGAGTGAAAAATTAGGGGCAGGGGATCCAATGGTCAGCATATAAAACTCCTTTGCTTTATATACTAAGTAGGTTTTGTCGTCGCAAAAATCAAGTTTTAATCAAATGATTCAAAATGTCTTTTGTGTGTCGAAGGGATGTTGTATTAAATGACTTTTTCCCAAAGATTTCAAAGAGTTCACAGGTGTTTTTGCCATCATCAATGAAAAAAGATTCAGAAAGATTAATATCATGCTCCCCAGCAACAGCTTTAAAAAAAGCCCCATTGTTTTCTTTTTTTAATAAGCCATAATCCGACGATGATGCAATCGCATCAAAGTAATGATCTAAATTTAACGAAGGTACGGTAAAGCGAGTAAAACAATCCATATTATCAGTCATCAAAACGGTGAAATAATTTTCTGAAAGGGATTTTATTTGGGCTAAAACAGAGGTGGTATCGGTTTGTTGGACAGGAAAGTGGCAAAATTAAGCTACTATCTGTTTAATTATCGTACCACTTTTTTCTCATGTT
>JAFGVS010000001.1 GCA_016937865.1 Alphaproteobacteria bacterium | reverse complement strand
GATTTAAAGTCAACCCTTTAAAAAGCCCTTGCAATTTGTCTATATTCTTGCGTCAATGTGGATATGATTTTAAAAGACTTTCTTTCACAACAAACCGTCGATAAAACCGACCTGAAACATTTAGTGGCAGGTGTTTTGGATATCACCCCTGGGGATTTGATTTTGCATGCTTCAAAAATGCTAACAGATACAGAACTTGTGACGCTGAATAATGCGATAGAACGCCTTGTTTCTGGTGAACCCGTATATCGAATTCTCGGTTGGCGAGAGTTTTATGGCCGTCAGTTTTATTTAAACAATGCAACGCTTGAACCGCGCCCAGACAGTGAGACGATCATTGACGCCGTCAAAACTGATTTCCCGGCTGAATCGGCTCTTTCTATTATAGATTTGGGGACTGGCACGGGATGTTTACCCTTAACCCTTTTGGCTGAATTTCCAAATGCAACCGCAGTCGCGACAGATATTTCCGTGGACGCCCTAACCTGCGCGCAACACAATGCGGACAACCTGGACCTGGGAGAGCGGATTTCTTTTGTGCAGGATGATATGTTGAATTCAAATATGGATGGCACTTTTGATGTGATTATCTCCAATCCGCCGTATATTCGAAGTAAGGATGTTTTGGCATTGGATCAACATGTGCAGGATTTTGATCCGATCGATGCATTAGATGGTGGAGAGGATGGACTTGATTTTTACCGTGCCATTGCCGCGCAGTATCAAAAATGGTTAAGGCCTGGTGGTAAGCTTTATTTAGAAATTGGGCACGATCAAGGTAAATCCGTCCCTGCTTTGTTTAAACATACCAACGTTCTTAAAGACCTCGGCGGACATGACCGGGTTGTGGTTGTTTCTAACTAGTTGACTCTTTCGTTTTTTTTATATATGATGGGCGGCGCTGAGAACGTAGAATACCGTATGGGGCTCCCTCCAGATCTATTCTCCCTCTTGAGGCTATCAGCATTCACTGCCAAACAAAGGAGACCTTAATGGCTAAAGTAAATAGTGGTAAACGCCACAATCAAAAATTCGGACTCGACCGTCGACAAGGGATTAACCTTTGGGGACGTGCGAAATCACCTATCAATAAACGTAAATATCCACAAGGCCAACATGGGCCAACATTGCGTCGCAAACAAACTGATTACGGTAAACAGTTGCATGCAAAACAACGTATTAAAGGATATTACGCCAATATTTCTGAAAAACGCTTCCGTCGTTATTATGATGACGCTGTGCGTAAAGCCGGAGATACAATTGCAAACTTTATCGGTGGATTAGAAGCACGTTTAGATGCCGTTGTGTATCGTGCGAAATTTACGCCTTCTGTTTTCGGAGCACGTCAATTGGTTAGCCATGGACATGTTCTTGTAAACGGAAAGAAAGTTACTATTCCTTCTTACTCTGTTAAACCAGGTGATGTGGTTTCTTTAAAAGACAAATCACAAAATATCTCAATGGTTCTTGAAGGAATGGCTTCTAACGAACGTGATTTCTGCGACTATGTTGATGTTGATGTGAAAAAATTCACGGCAACATTTACACGCATGCCTGCGTTTGAAGAAGTGCCTTACCCAGTGGAAATGGATCCACAATTGGTAATCGAGTTCTATTCACGCCAGTAAGTGAATACTTTCAGAATACTAAAGACGGTTTTTATAAACCGTCTTTTTTTCCTTTTTGAGTATCTTTTTTGAAGAAAAATAAAACTGATTTCGCCCTCTGGTTTTCTTTTTATGAAACCCTAAAAATTGCCCTTTAAAGGCATTCTTTTTTATGTTAAAATAGGGTTGATTTATAAGATTTAGTTCCTTAAGCTTGCGAACGTGATGATGTTATAAAAACAGAGGGAAGAATTTATTTCTATTTAGAATGATTATACCAGATGTTTCTCTTTTGGTGGCAAAACACTCTTTCGACCTGATGTTTATCAGTGGTGTCTATTTATCCCCAACAGCGCTTCATTTCTATTTGAAAACACATGGGGGTAAACAGAAACGTTTATATATTTATTTTAATATTATTTTTGGATGGACGATTGTTTTTTGGCTTTTTTCTTTTTATAAGGCATTTTATAAGTAACTTCAATTGCCCTTCTTTTTAATCAATCAAACGATCTATTTCTTTAAAGAAATCTGGCTTTTGAAAAACCATTTTAATTGGCAATGTTGTCGTTTCTTTTTGAAATGTTTTAGGTAGCCGCACATAATCTTTTTCGGTCGTAATCAGACTCAAACCTTTTTTATCGGCGGCTCTTTTTAAACGTCGCAAATCACTTTCTTTGTACATATAATGATCCGGAAATGAGTGCGTTTCAATCACACGTGTTCCCAGTATCCGCAAACTTTCATAAAATTTTTCTGGCCGCCCAATGCCGGCAAACGCTAAATATTTTTTCCGCATATCTGGAATCTTTTGTGGGGCGACCTCTGTAAAATATACCGGCACGTTTTTAATTTTTTTACATAGTTTTGTCCGGTCTTTTCCCGCCATCACCACCGCATTTGCACGCTTTAACCCTTCAGACAACGGTTCCCGCAAACGACCTATTGGCAACCCTAAACCATTTCCAATTCCAACCTTTCCATCAAAGACAATGATGGCGAAATCTTTTCGAATGTTTTTATTTTGAAACCCATCATCCATGACTAAAATCGTCGCCCCTTCCCGCATGGCGGACTTGGCTGTGTATTTTCTATTTTTTCCAATCCAAACCGGAACGTATTGGCTCAACATCAAGGGTTCATCCCCCACCTCTTTAGCATTGTGCTTATTCGGATCCACTTTGACGTTTTGAAGTTTTGCCCCATACCCACGCGAAATCACGTGCGGTATCTGACCTTTCTTTTTTAAATATTCTACAATTTCAATAACCAAGGGCGTTTTCCCAACACCGCCGGCCATAATATTTCCAACGCAAATAACTGGGATCTCTGTGCGAAAGGACGGCATAAGACGCATGCGTATTTTGGTGCCCAAGAAATACAGCCAACCAATGGGTGCCAACAATTTTAACAGGAAGGATATCATATCCGACTCTTTTTCTTCAGATCGCGGGGTTGTGGTTCGATTTTTGGTAAACCATTTTCCTGATCTAGGTTTTGCAATTCTGTAATTAGATTGGCCTCTATCCGTACTTTTGTTTCATGGTCTTCGGCCTGTTCTTTTTTGATCCAAACGGGTTCCCCAATCTTAATTCTTACTTTTGCAAACGGGCGGTGAATCATATACCGGTCCCAAGACCCCAATATTTTTGCATTGGAAGAGGACGGCGTAAATGAAATCAAAGGCACATTTAGGCGCCCCGCAAAAAAGAGCAAACTATCGGTTGTTAACCGCATTCGTGGTCCCGTTGGCCCGTCGGGTGTCATTGCCACGGATGTACCACTTTTTAAAGCCTCTATTATCCCACGCGCAGCCATCGCCCCTTTTTTCTTTGAAGAGCCAATAATTGGTTTTACCCCAAAGTGTGCACAAATTGATCGCATCAAGCGCCCGTCTTTATGATCAGAGAAAACCGCCGCCCCTGATTTCTTTTTAAAATTCTTTGACCAGAAATACGGCAAAACCATTGAACGCCCGTGCCATAATGTAATGAGCACGGGTTTGTTTTTATCTGTGAACGCTTTAATATTTTCTATACCTATGATTTCAAATCGATACGTACAGCTTAAAAGGCGGACGAGAAAAGCAATTAGGCGAGCCATTACAGCCACAACCCAATCTTTTGAAAAAAATTTCTTAATAATCTTCACCTATTCGTCCTACATCTTTTAATTTCGGTTTATTCTTTTTGGCAACCTGCTCTGATTGCGCTAAATGTGCCCTTGGAACCTTTCCCCGCATCGAACGATCCTCTAGGAGTTGTTCTATATAGAGCGATTGTGATGGGAATGCAAATGCGGCACCGGCGGCTTCCACGACTTCCTTTACCCGCAATACGAGCTGTTCTTTTGCCCGTAAATAATCTTCCCATACTTTTGTCGTTGTAAAACAATAAATCATTAAGGTCACCGAAGATTCCCCAAAAGAATCAAGACGCACTTGAATGGGTGATTCTGGCGGTTGTGAATACATATTATTTTTCAAGATGAATGCTTCAATTTCATTTCGAATATAACGCAATTGATCGGCCGTTGTTCTGTATTCCAAGCCAATTCTCCAGGAAATTCGACGATTATTTCGTTCCGAAAAATTTACCACGGCTGCGTCCGCTAGATCTGCGTTTGGCACATAAACAGGTGCTTTGTCGAAACGGCGAATCAAGGTTGAGCGAAAGCCAATATGTTCCACAACCCCTTCGACGTCATTGCTGAGTCGAATAATTTCCCCGACTTTAAACCTTTTTTCAGACACAATTGCCAGTCCGGCTAAAATATTTTTAAACATATCTTGCGCCCCGAGTGCGACGGCCATACCAAACAATCCAAGTCCCGCGATAATTGGCGCAATTTGAATCCCCCACATTTCCAGAACACTCGCTAGTCCAACCAAAACAAGTGTTAAACGAATCAAACGCACAACCCATTCCAAAATAGCCGTGTTTAATTTTGCAACCGTATTGAAAAAATAGGCAATCGGATGGATAAGATTATATATCACCCAAAAGAAGAAAATACTTCCCAGAGACATGAATAATGGGACTTTGTATTTTAAATCCATATCCGGCATCAGATATTCTAAAGATGCATATACCCCTAGGATCACTGGTAAAAAGCTAATTGGTCTTTCAATTTCCGCCAAAATTCTTTGCTTGATTTTTGGTTGGTGTTTTAAAATAAACCATTCGATGTTTTTTAAAATGACCTGTGTAATTAAAGATTTAATTATCAAAAAAAAGGAAAAAATCAAAAACGCCCCAACAATACGTAAGAGAAGGTGTTGTTGTCCCCACGAAAATGCTTCCCGCACAACTGTTAAAAATTGTGATATTCCCACTAAAAGTGTTTTTCCAAAATCACTTGAAAAAATAAAGCCAGTCATCTTTTTCTCTTTCTTTTATCATCCTTTATAAGAATACACTATTTTACTATGCTCTTTCAACAAAAACTTGAAAATTCTTCTTCTCTACGCTATCTTGTGCTGGTAAAAACAAAAAGGAAATCTTATGTCTAAAAAAGATCAAAAACCAGATATTGAAAAAAAAGATCCTCTTGCGGATTTGCAAACACAATTGGCGGAAGCCAATGACAATTATTTGCGCGCCATGGCGGAAGTACAAAACGTGAAACATCGCGCCCATTTGGACGTTCAGCGCAAATCTCAAATCACGCTTGAAAACTTTGCAAAAGACTTATTGCCCGTTTTGGATAATTTTGAACGCGCTATGAACTCTATTGATCGTGACGCCGCAACGCAAGATATGAAAAATTTATTGATCGGCATTGATTTTATTTATCAAGATTTATTAAAAGCCGTCGCCAATAATGGCATCACACAAATTAACCAAATAAATGTCCCTTTGGATCCAACGCAACATAAAGCCATTGATTTCAAAGAAGGTGAACCGAATAACGTTCTAGAAATAAAGCAAGCGGGTTATAAGTTGCACGATAGAATTATCCGTGAAGCGATGGTTGTTGTAGGGAAAAAATAAGAACCGTATTCTGTTGGAAATTAATTCTATTGGCGCTGTGCGGGGTAGATCGTAGTTAAACAAAGGAAAAATAAAATGGTTTTTACTGAAATTGATATTGCTAAAATTATTGAGCTTGCCGTCGGCTATGCCTGTGCGGGTTTAATTTTAGAGTATGCTTATTTTAAAATGAAAAGCTCACAAAAGCTTAAAGAGAAAATTTGCGATTGTGATGACAAAAAACATAAGGGAAAGCGATGAATTTTGAAAAAGAAATAAAAAAACTTCAAGAACGGAATCAAAAAGTTGAATCGGATAAAGCTTGGGAAGGCAGTTACACCCGCCGTGTCTTGATTGCTTTAATTACTTATGGACTAGCCTGTGTTTTTATGGCTTCTATTTCTGTTGAAAATTTTTATTTGAATGCCCTTATTCCAACAGGCGGTTATCTTCTGTCGACGTTAACGATTCCCGTTGTGAAAAAACTCTGGCTTAACCTTAGAAAATAAAAGAAAGAAAAATAATGATTGTAAAAACACGTATTGCCCCTTCCCCGACCGGATCTGCGCATGTGGGGACTGCCCGCGGTGCGATTTGGAATTACCTCTATGCGAAAAAGCACGGCGGTGTTTTTGCGTTGCGGATCGAAGATACCGATCGCGACCGTTATTTCCCAGCGGCCATCGAGGAATTTAAAAAAGATTTGACTTGGATTGGCGTTGAATGGGATGAGTTGGTTCCATCTCAATACGCATTGCGTAAACGTCATTTAGAAGTTGCGAATCAGCTATTGGAAAAAGGGGCGGCGTATAAATGCTTTTCGACCAAGGAAGAAATTGATGCGGCGCGAGAAAAAGCCGAATCGAAATCCTTCAAGTTTCAAAGCCCTTGGCGGGATGCGGATCCATCCACTTATCCAATGGACAAACCTTTTGCCATTCGTTTAAAAACACCTCAAGAGGGAGTCATTAAAATTCAAGACATTATTCGGGGTGACGTTGAAATACCCGCGAAAGATCTAGAAGATTTGGTGATTATTCGCTCTGATGGCGAAAGCCCTATTTATAATTTGACCGTCGTTGTGGATGATCACGACATGGAGATTACGCATGTTGCCCGTGGCGAAGAACACTTGATCAATACCTTTAAACAAAAATTAATTTATGATGCCATGGGATGGGACGTGCCTCAGTTTGCCCATCTGCCTTTGATTTTAGCCCCCGCCGGACAAAGCGGAAAATTATCCAAACGTCATGGTGCGGTTACGATCGATTATTATAAAGAAAAGGGCTTTTTGCCGGAGGCTTTGTTCAACTATCTTTTGCGCCTTGGTTGGGGACATGGCAATGATGAAATCATCTCTAAAGAACAAGCCATCGAATGGTTCGATTTTAAAGATGTTTCAAAGGCTGGCATGCGGTTTGATTTGGATAAAGCGTTATCTCTTAATGCGCATTACATCCGGGAAAAAGACGATCAAGCATTGACGGATTTGGCGGCTCCTTTCTTTGAAAAAAAGATTGAACGCATGTTGACGGAATCTGAAAAAAAGACTTTGTTAGCCATGATGCCAGAGCTTAAAACCCGCGTCAAAACCCTCGTCGAAATGGCCGACCTTGGAGCGTTTTTATTTGTGACTCTGCCCCTGGATGAAAAAGCACAAAAAATCTTAGAAAAACCTATTCCAATTACGGATAGTGAAGATAAAATTTCGCCACAAGAGTCAATAAATCTACTTATACAACATTTTTCAGATTTCTTTGTAAAACCTACAAACTCTGATCGTCCATATCTCAAATGGGAATCCGATGCTCTCACATCTTCTTTTATGCATATTGCAGAGGAAATGAATGTTAAAATAGGCAAGCTCCTGCAACCAGTACGTGCGAAGATTTGTTTTTCAACGATTACCCCTCCATTGTCTGAATCAATGGAAGCATTAGGAATGGAAGAGTGTATAAAACGATTAAAGGCTTAATTGTCATCCCGAGCGGAGCCGAGGGATCCAGGATTTGAAAAACTATTATATTTATATTCTTGCGAGTCAGAAAAACGGGACTCTTTATGTTGGGGTGACGAATGATTTAATTCGTCGTGTTTGGGAACACAAGAATAAGCTTGCTGATGGCTTTACGAAAAAACATTCAATTGACCAACTTGTTTACTTTGAGGTATATGAAGATATTGAATCGGCGATCTTAAGAGAGAAACAGCTTAAACGTTGGGGACGACAAAAGAAACTAAACCTATTTGAAAATGAAAATCCTTCTTGGGAGGATTTATACTATAACTTAATATAACTGGATCCCTCGGCTGCGCTCGGGATGACAGATAGAGGTAAATATGCCAAAAATAAAAATGATTATTGGTCTGGGAAACGTCGGGGCGAAGTACGCGCTGACCCGCCATAACGTTGGATTCTTGTTTGTCGATGCGTTGGCGCATACCTTTAATTTCGACGGATTTAAAGAAAAATTCAAAGGCGAATTTTCAAAAGTCACCATTGATTCTGATCCTGTTATTCTTTTAAAGCCACACACCTTTATGAACTTGTCGGGTCAATCTGTCCAACCCGCAATGCAATTTTTTAAAATCAAACCCGAAGAACTTTTTGTTGTTCATGATGATATTGATTTGAAATTTTCTGAAGTTAAGATCAAATGTGGCGGTGGCGACGCTGGCCATAACGGCCTGAAAGATATTACCCGTGCGATTGGTAAAGATTACTGGCGGCTGCGCATTGGTGTTGGACGTCCGGAATTTGGAGATGTCAGTGATTATGTTTTGCAAAAATTTTCAAAAGAACAGCTGGATTCCTTAGTGCCGTTACTTGAAAAGCTTGTGGATCAAACGCCTACATTGATCACAGATTGTAATCTTGGCTCACTTAGCTAAAAACTTAGACACGTTCGACACTGACGACATCGTCCATGGTTCGAAGTATGTTAATTAAGTTTTGAAGGTCATGTCTATCTTTTACTTCAACATCAATTAAAAACTCAATAAAATTTGAAGAACGAGATAACACATGAATATCATGTAGTCGCATTTTTTGTGTGGCCAAAGTTTGTGTAATCGTATTCAAAGAGCCTTGCTTATAGTCAGACATTACTTTGATTTGCCCAAAGAAAATGTCGGTTTCTTTCATCAAGGCATCCCATCGAATTTCAATCATTTTATGCGAGTGGTCTCTTTCCCATTTTTTTGCTTCACGACATCCGATTTTGTGGACCGTAATTCCGGCCCCCGTATGGATTACCCCAACGACTGCATCGCCTGGTAAAGGGTGACAACAGCCTGCAAATTTGACGGCGATCCCTGAAAAGAATGTCCCAGAAACCGGTCTTTGTTTTTTTTCTTTCCCGTCTAAACTATCTAGTTCAATAATTGGTTTTTTTCGGTCTGCTTTGTTGGCCTCTGGATGAATTAGAAATAGAATGGATTCTGCGGTGCGTAATCCTTCACCAACTTGTGAATAGACATCTTCCAATGTTTCTTCACTGATCACCGGCAAAACTTTAATGAGGTCTTTTTCTTTGAATTTTAAATTTACCTGTTCGAAGGCTAACTTTAAAATTTGACGCCCCAAGACCACCATGTCTTCATATTTTTGTTGTCTTAAATATCGACGGATATAGGTTTTAGCCTTACTGGTTCGCACGTAAGACAGCCATTCTTGACTTGGCTCTTGTGTTTTTGATGTTAGGACTTCGACTTGATCTCCTGTCTTGAGCTGTGTTGAAATGCTGACGATTTTACGATTTACTTTCGCCCCAATACATGTGTTTCCAATGTCTGAATGAATCGCATATGCGAAATCCAAAGCCGTTGCGCCATAAGGCAAATCGATTAGGTCTCCGCCTGGCGAGAAACAAAAAACAGCATCGTTGAAACCTGCTAATTTTGTATGTTCCAAGAGCTCGTCAATGTCTTCGGTACTTTGGATTGATTCAACTAAGCTGCTGAGCCAGAGTTTTGGTTTTTCATCCATTTTTGAACTTGATTTATACGCCCAATGTGCGGCCACGCCAAATTCCGCCACATCATGCATGTCTTGTGTTCGGATTTGAATTTCAATTTGTATGTTTTTCGGACCAACAACGGTCGTATGAATAGACTGATAACCATTTGGTTTTGGGGTAGAGATGTAATCTTTAAAACGCCCCGGAACCATCGCATATTTTCCATGGATCAATCCCAAAATACGATAACAATTTGTAACATCTTTTGTAATATAGCGGAACGCAATGATATCAAAAATACGATCGAAGGAGAGGCCTTTTCTTTGCATTTTAAGCCATATAGATGGTGCTGTTTTTTCCCGCCCTTGAACAACCGCATTGACCCCATGTTGTGAAATAAGGTCTTCCAATTCCTGGATGATTGGCGCCAGCAGGTCTTTTCCTTCCCGACGAATATTCGATAATTGATTTTGGATTCGCATATAGGCGTCGGGTTCAATGTGTTCAAAAGCCAGTAACTCTAGCTCGTCCTTCATCCGGTTCATCCCGATACGCTCGGCTAGAGGTGCGTATACTTCCATCACTTCAATTGATTTACGGTGTCGTTTTTTTGCAACGGGATGGAATCCAAGTGTACGCATATTATGCAAACGATCCGCTAATTTAACCACAAGCACCCGTAAGTCTGTTGCTGCTGCAATAATAAACTTTCGAAAGTTTTCCGCCTCGTGAACTTTATCTGATCTTAGTTTGATCTTCGCAAGTTTTGTGACGCCTTTGACCAGGAAAATAATTGATTTTCCAAAGACCGCCTCCATCTCTTCTTCTGAAACAGGCGTGTCTTCTAAGACATCATGTAACAACCCTGTGATAATTGTGTCTAAATCAAGGCGTTGTTCAATTAAAATTTCAGCAACGGCAATTGGATGAGAGAAATAAGGTTCGCCACTGTGGCGCATTTGAGTCGCATGTTGTTCTTTGGCATAGTCATATGCCGTGCGTAAAAGAACCTCATCAAAAGATGGCATATATTTTTTGATGTTCTCAATTAGTTTTTCAACAGGAACAAGTGCGGACTTATCTTCTATCATAAATCTCTTTCAACTCTGCGTTTTTCACCCACAAAATAAAGGCTCGTATTTTTTTTTGCCTAAAGATAGTTTTGACAGAATAAATGTATTTTATCAACTGTTTTTCGTATTCTACCGGCACTATTTCTTTTGGAATATCTGTTTTATAATCAATAATCCAAATTTCTTCCCCTTTGAAACAAATTTGATCCGGACGCAAAATTTGCCCAGATGGCGTTATAATATCTTTTTCACCTAAAACATTTGCGTCAAATAAAAAGTCAAATTCCGGTTGGCATACTTTTTCCAAAGCCGCCTGCCAAAAGTCTTTTTCAATCAAATTTTGTACCGCTTTTTCAATAAATCTTTTTCGGTCTTCCGGATTTGTTTTTGTCAGTTTTTCTAAAATAGCATGAATCTGTGTTCCAATCTTAGCCTCTTCATTTTGAGGTTCTGGCCACTCAATTTCTTTTTCTGTTGGTAAGTGGGCTTTGGGGCGCGGTGTTCTATTTTTATTTTCTGGTTTTTCCATAATACTGTTTCCAGCTTTTGCAAATGTTGTGCCATAGACCCAGATTTCTTCTTCGCCTTGCATTTCCTTACGGCTGTCACATTTTTCCATCCCGCTTGAAATCGCTGTATACCAAGATTCCTCACTGGGCTTTCCGGCACCATAAATTAAGAGACTGTCTTTGGCGCGCGTCAAAGCCACATACAACAAACGTTGTCCTTCTTCAAACCGTTCTTGCTTTTCAGATTCGACCAATTCTTTTAGAAACGTATTTCGGGTCTCACTGTAGGCTGTTGAAAAAGGGATGTTTTCTTTGTTGAAAAAAATTGTTTTTTTGTCTCTGGATCCCCGCGTGGTGTCCGGCAAAATCACAATGGGTGACTCCAAGCCTTTGGATCCATGAACACTCATCAAGCGGACGCCTTTTAACGCATCTTTTTTGAACTCTCGCTTAATTGCCGGATTGATGGTTGTGATGTATGTCAGGAAACCCGCGAGCGATCCGTCGCTTTTCTTACTATAATCAAAGGCTAGATTTAAAAGTTCTTCAATGGATTGCGCATGCTTTTGCCCCAAGCTTTGCAGAAGCGTATACCGCCCGTCACAATTTTCCAAAATCAAAGAAAAAAAATCAAATGGGCTTTGGTGACGATTTTTTTTCAGAAGATCGAGCAATTCTTTTTGTTCTGAAAAATTTTGAACTTCGCTGATGCGCGTATAAACGGTTTTTTCTTCACGGTCATAACACAGGTCAAAAATATCGTTTTCAGACAGTTTAAACAGCGGGCTTTTTAAAAGCGCCGCGGTGTTTAAATCATCGGACGGAAAGAGCGCAAATTTGGCACAAGCCAGCAAATCTTGAATAGCCAAGTCATCCTTTAATTGGAATCGATCCAACCCTTCAAATGGAATATTTTTCTCCTTTAAGGATTTTGCCAATGGCTTTGCCAGAGGATGCCGTTTTTGTAGCAAAATTAAAATATCTTTTGGCTGAACTGGTTTGTTTGTGGAAGGCAGGACAACGGCGCTTTCTATTAGCTCTTTTATGCGGTCCGTTATTTTATCCGCGAGCCTCATTTCGACCGTTTTTTTGGACAGTATATCTGTCGTTGGGCGCAAAAATTCTTCATCCCCTGCATCTGTTTCTTCTTTTTCCAAAACAGGCCAAAGCTCGATACGACCCGTGTGCGTTCGTGCGGAATTATGTTTTAATACTTCCTCTGTTTCCCG
The DNA here is from genome assembly GCA_016937865.1 of Alphaproteobacteria bacterium. Lineage (GTDB taxonomy): Bacteria > Pseudomonadota > Alphaproteobacteria > Rs-D84 > NBLK01 > NBLK01. Next base: position 35,207 of record JAFGVS010000001.1, on the reverse strand, counting down.
AACGCCTTTTGCCTCCCCCGCAAAGACGGCATCAACTAAATCCAACACATCTTGCGTTGTTCGAAAAGAGATCGACAGGGGCAGTTTTGTAAGTGGATATTTCTGGCCTCTTAACTTTTCTTTAAACGCTTCGTACGAGGATTGAAAACTCTTTACATCTGCACCTTGAAACCGATAAATTGATTGTTTTTTATCCCCCACCACAAAAAGTGTTTTTAATTTATCTTTTGTTTTTCCTTCGGTGAAAAATTCAGCGGTTAAGGCATCCACAATTTTCCATTGGACAGGGGCCGTGTCTTGTGCTTCGTCCACCAAAATATGATTGATTTCCCCATCCATTTTATACAAGATCCATGGCAGATTTGTCTTGATATCGAACAATCGTGCCGTTTTCATAATCAAGTCATCAAAATCAAGCACCCCGGCTTGTTTTTTAATTTTTTCATAATCTTCTATAAAAGCGTACGCTACGGTTAGAAGTGCGGATGTATCTTTGAATACGGTTTGCGTTTTAAACAGCTCATCCCACTCTTCTGTCCGCTGTGCTTCGCGATAGAGCTCTGGCGATTTTTCATGTATTTTTCGCACGGTGCCTTTTTGGGTTAAAAATAAATCTTTATACGCGTCGAACGATGGATTTTCTTTTTGAAGAATGCTTTCAATATTGGGCAATAATTTAATGACTTTTTCATCTTGGCTGACACGCAATACATTTAAAGGCATGTCTTCGAAAAAATCATTTTCGGTCTTGGATAATTCTTTTTCTGTTAAGCTTAATTTTTCTTGGATGAGCGCGCGGACCTTGTCTAAAGAATGGTCGTGATATAGTGCCGAAAAATTTTGGAATTGCCCTAAAATGTTTTCTTTTTGTTTTTCAAATGAAAAAGCGGTCATTTTTTCAGCCGTGTATTCAAACGCACGTCGCAGCTCTTGATTGCCGTTTACCGCAAAAGCCTCTTTTAACATTCGATCATAGGCTTGTTGGATATAAAACTGCCGTGTGGCGTCATCCATCATGGCAAAAGATGGACTAAGATCTGCCTCGATGGGGAATTTTTGCAATACTGATTGGCAAAAGGCATGAATCGTTTGAATCTTTAATGTGTGAATGTTATCCAGGACGCTTGCGAAGAGTGTGCGCGCCTTGTTTTGTTTTTCCGCAGTTGGTGTGATGGCAAAGGATTTTAGCTTTTCAATGAGCTCGTTATCCCCCAAATGGATAAAGCTTTTCAGGGTGCCGAGCACACGTTCAATCATTTCACCTGCAGCGGTTTTCGTGAATGTCAGACATAGAATTTGAGATGGCAGTGCGCCTTCCAATAGTAATCGGATGACCCGGTCCACCAGCACTTTTGTTTTCCCGGTTCCAGCGGATGCAGACACCCAAAATGATTGATGTGGATGGGTGGCTTGTTGTTGCGTTTCCGTGGCTTTGACGATTAGATCCTGTTTCATCTTTCAAGACTATGTCAAGACCGCAAATAAAGGCAATGAAAAAAGAGCCCGAAGGCTCTTTCTTTTTTATTTTTCTAATTTGATCTTGTTGTTGTTGATGCTTCTCTTTCCTCGCCACCTGGAACGACATAGCTTCCATCAGCCTCTCTTGCAAGGGCTTCGCCGTTTGCTGTCGTACAGGAGGTTGCTCTGATACTGTGAAGACCTGTGTTTATCACACCGAAGTTTTGCGGAATACATTTCCCTTTTGTTCCAGGTTTAAACTTCTTACACACAGGTTCGCTCCATGAATAGTTCACATATTTACGCCAGCTTTTCTTTCTTGAAATATCCTGCTTATAACAAATTTCAACCAATTCAAGCTCTCTTCTTGTGTCTTTATTTTCTTTTAAGGTTTTTTCTGCTTCAACAGCAGCAGTATCTTTTTCTGCGAGGTTTGTAGATTTTGTTTTCGCAAGCGTTGCTTCAGAAGTATCAATTTCTGCTATATTTAAATTTTTGGTTTTTTCAAGCGTTGCTTCAGAAGTATCAATTTCTGCCGCATTTAAATTTTTAGTCACAGCGACTTCTTTATCCATTGTGTCCCGGGCGACCTCCATTCCACGATCACGCTCATAGACCTCTGTATCTTTTTCACGCATTGCAATCGCTGTTTCCTTATCTGCATTACTGATCCGAAGTTCCGCCGCACGGCTCGATTCATAGCCTTCTACACGCTTGGCTAAGAACGCCAATTGGTTGTCTAACAATTGAGACTTGTTTGCATCCAAGTTTTGTGTTGCTTTGGCATTTACAGCTGCATATGTTTTCCGGAACATACTGTCTGCATATTGTGTTAACTTACGAATTACACTTTCATCCCATTCTTCTGGGTTTGCTGCGTCATATTCTTCCGCATTAAACCAAGGCAATAATGATTTATCTACATTCGGATTTGATTGCAACAATCGAAGTTCGTTCGCAAACAAATCAATGCGATCACGACATGCTGAATTCGCTTTTGAGAAATCAACTGTCACATTTACAAGCTTATCGAATGAAAATTCTGACAAAGGCATTGTTCTTGTTTCAATTTCCCCTTCTGTGTTTGTGATTGTATACGTAATTGGTTTTGAACGTTGCAATCCATCAAATCCTGCTTTGATTGCATCTACGTCTGCACAGGCAATTTGATCGTCTCCACATACGTCGTTCAAACATTTCGTAAATTCTTTGCGATATTGTTTTGTTACGTCTTCCAATCCACGCACAGCCTGTTCTTTTGCACTGTAGTTTGCCATACGTGCAAATCGGTCTATCGTCGTTTTTTTGTTTTGAATAAACGCACGCCAGATTGTTTCGCCGCGTTCAGCGTCTCCGTAACTAATTTGATCTAAAAGATCTTGAACAACGGGTTTTTGACTTTCAAGTTTATTCACTAAGTCAATAGAACAAGCCTCTTCGTTCGTTTGATTTTCACCACAATACAAACAGTCTTGTAGTCCTTTTCCACAAATGGATCCTTCCAATTGTTCTTCAATTTTAAGGAACCCTTCTTGCATGCTGAGCATTTCTTTTCGACGTGTTTTTAAATAATCGCCCTTCATCTTCGCTTCTACTTGCGTTAGCATTAATGTTTGTTTTCTGTATTTATCTTGTAATGCGTTATCGTATGTTCCACAGGCAAAATCTGATTTCGCTCTAATAAATTTTTGCAAAGAGTCTTCGCCCAATACAGATTCACAGGTATCAACAACGGCTTTACATGATGTAAAGGCTTCGCTGAATAATTCTTTCGGTGTTGCTTCACGTCCATTATAATCCGCAACCGCATCAATTGAGGCCATCTGTTTATCCATTTCAGCCATCATAGATGTAATTGAATCTTCTTCTTCTTCAAAATCACCATTTGTATTGTCTTTTTTTTCTGATTCGAACTGCAAATCTAAGCCTTTATAAATCGCTTGTTCTTGTGGACTTAATTTTGCAAACCCGGCATTTCCCATTATCGAAAATAGTTTTCTTTCAACATCGCGTAATGCTTTTTCTTTGTTTTCAAACCCATACCGTTTTGCAGATAGGTAACAAAGACCTAATCCAACTGATTTTTTCGTTTCTTCTGGTAGCATACCTTTAACACAGTCCAGCATTTTTGACTGGCACACTTTAACAGAATTTGCCCCTGTTTCTAATGCCTCTAGATCAACCGCGTATTCTTTTTTAACTTCTTCTGAAGTGACAGCGGAGGAGACTGCTTCCTCTGTTGGCACAAGCGCGGAAGATGATGGTGTTCCGATAATTGCAGTTCGTCCAACACGGCCACTTTGACGTCCTGAACGTACTACGGCACCGTTTTCTGTTTCTACTGCTGATTGGGATCGAGCCGATTGTGCCGTTCTACGGGATCGAGCTGATTGTGGCGTTCTACGTCTTCTCACCTGTGTCCCATTGACATCATCTTGTGTTGCTGCAGATCTCGCAGACCGAGCAGATCGAGCTGATCGTCTTGTTTGTGCATCCACGCTGCTTGCCAACATAAACAAAACGGCAAAAGCACTGCATAAAATAAATATTTTTTTCATAATTTCCTCCGAAATGATTTCTTCTCACAGGGTAGTATATCATAAAATTAATAAAAAAAAAACCCTTTCCTTGAATTATTTCTATTGCTTATTGTTTGTCATCTTTATAGGCTTATTCCTATGATAATTCTTGGTATTGAAAGTTCGTGTGATGAAACAGCCGTTGCGATCATTAAAGGTCGCACCATCTTGTCACATAAAATATTTTCACAAATTGATACTCATGCTCTTTATGGTGGCGTCGTTCCAGAAATCGCGGCACGTGCGCATGCTGAAAAAGTAGATCCTCTTGTTGCGGAATGTTTAAAAGAAGCGAAATTAAAACTCAAACATATTGATGTTATTTCTGCAGGACAAGGACCGGGGTTGATTGGCGGTGTTGCCGTTGGTTTAACTTATGCCAAAGCTTTGGCCTTCGCCCTAGATAAACCTTTTGTTGCCGTTAATCATTTAGAGGCTCACGCCCTTATTCCACGTATCATGGATGAAATTCCTTTTCCCCATCTTGTTTTTCTAGCTTCCGGTGGACACACCCAATTTGTTTTGATCAATGGAATTGGCGATTATAAAATTATTGGAACCAGCCTTGATGATGCCCTTGGGGAAGCCTTTGATAAGACCGCAAAGCTTTTGGATTTACCTTATCCTGGAGGTCCATACGTTGATAACCTTGCCAAGAAAGGAAGGGCAACTATTGATTTGCCACGCCCTTTAAAAGGCACGCCGGAACCCAATTTTTCTTTTTCTGGATTAAAGTCTGCGGTGCGTCGCATTGTAAAAGAAAAAACCCAGCCTTATACCAAGGAAGACTTATGTGCCTCTTTTCAGGAAGCGGTTTGTGACACAGTTGCCGATCGGACAAAAGTTGTCTTGAAATTAGTTCCCCAAATTCATGGTCTTTCCTTTGCCGGTGGTGTCGCACGGAATACGGCTCTGCGTGCAACATTAAAAAATATCTGCGCTGAAAACAATGTTCCATTTTTTGTGCCAGACCCAGCGTTGTGTGTTGATAATGGCGTAATGATTGCATGGGCCGGTTATGAGCGCTTTCGTTTGGGCAAAACCAGTTCATTGGATGTTGCCCCTTATCCGCGTAAAAACTTAGAGGACGTGAAATAAATGCAAAGACCAGAACCTGTTTTAAGTATCAAAGAAATCGTATCGGTTAGCTTTGTTTCCGACCTGTTGAAAAATGTTGTTGAAACGGCCTTTAGTCGTATCCGTGTCAAAGGCGAAATCGCGGGATGTAAAAAACACAGTAGCGGACACATTTATTTAGATCTGAAAGAAAGAGTTGGCGGACGTGATTTTATTTTAAATGGGATTGTTTGGAAATGGACGAAACTTTCTATTGTCCCGGAAAACGGGATGGAAGTTGTCGTAACGGGTAAAATCACGACCTATTCTGCACGCTCTAGTTATAATATCACGATTGAAGAGATTGAAGTGGAAGGCGAAGGACTCCTGCTTAAACAAATCGAAGAACGCCGAAAAAAACTCGCGGCCGAAGGCTTGTTCGATGAAGATCGCAAACAACGGATTCCTTTTTTACCGAAACGAATTGGGGTTGTGACTTCTGAGACTGGCTCCGTTATTCGCGACATATTACATCGTTTATCCGATCGTTTCCCCGTCGAAGTGATTGTGTGGCCGTGTGCTGTTCAAGGCGATGGGGCCGAAAAATTTATCACCGCCGGGATTGATGGATTAAATGCTTTGCCCGAAGATCAACGTCCGGATGTGTTGATTGTGGCACGTGGGGGTGGATCGCTCCAAGATTTAATGCCATTCAACGAAGAAAGTGTTGTGCGCGCCGTGGCCCGATCTAAAATCCCCGTAATTTCCGCCGTCGGCCATGAAACAGACACCACTTTGATTGATTATGTTTCTGATTTACGTGCACCGACGCCAACAGGAGCCGCGGAAAAAGCTGTGCCTGTGCGGACTGATTTAATTGAAAGCATTGACCTAAAACGCAAAGTCTTGTGGCGCAATTTGGTGAATATTTTGAAAGTTAAGAAGTTGGGCTTTGACGCCAAGGTCGGCAAAATCCGTACCCCGATGGCGCTGGTCGAAGATCAAATTCGTCGTGTCGATGACACCAGCAATCGTCTGGTTGAAAAAATGCAATATCGTTTAGAAAAATCCGATCAAAACCTAAATCACTTTGGTCAATTGCTTGAAAGCTATTCGTTTAAGAAAGTTTTAAAACGTGGTTTTGCGATTGCAAAAAATAAAGACGGGGTTGTTTCATCCGCCGCGAAAGCCAAAGCGCAAACCCCGACCAGTTTAATCTTCCATGATGGCGAAGTGAATCTTTAATAGATTGCGGTAACTTGAAACCCTGATCCGCCTGCATTAGATGAAGAATATGTTCCAATTACTTCACTTCCTGTAAAGCTGATTGTCCCATTATAGGCGATATCTAATGAACCACTTTCTGATAATGTTTTTTCTGTTCCTCCACCAATATTTGGCACAAAAATTAATGTATTCCCGTTGCCATCTGAAAGAACAGCATTTGATACCACACTTACATTTACTAAACTACTTGGAGCCCCTTGTATAATTAAATGACCTGTTTGCGGACTTCCTGTACAAACATATGTTGCAGGACATGCAATATTATCCGAAATGCCAATCCAAAGCACTTGTCCACCAGAACCAGGATCAATCGCAATTGTTCCAAAATTTAATTGTACACTATTTGAAATACTTAAAGGCGTTGAGAGCTCTGCCTGGGCATGGCCAGATCCGGTTGCCGCAAAACTATTTGATGAGACCAATAGTGTGAATATAAAAAATAATTTCTTCACCGCCCTCTCCTTAGTAATTAACCGTGATTTGATACCCTGATCCACCGGCGTTTTTAGATGAATATGTTCCCGCGGGCTCATTTCCTGTTAGATACAGCAAACCATCGACATTTAATGATAACGCACCACCTGCACTAAGTGCTGTATTCAGGGTTTCATATCTTGGCGCTCCTCTGAAAAAAGGATCAAATGTAATCGTATTTCCTGCACCATCACTTAGAGTTGCGGTTGATCCCGTTAATGATGCATGTACGACCGTACTTGGCGCCCCCCTTATATCTAAAAAACCATATAGTTTTGGGCCTGTGCACACATAAGTCGCTGGGCATTCTTCCATTGTTAACACTTGGGGACCCGCAGATGGGTCAATCGCAATCGTTTGGAAAGTAACATCCGCAAGACTCGTTACCTTAAGCGGCGTTTCTAATTCCGTTTGTGCATGTCCGGATCCTGTTGCCGCAAAGGCGTTTGATGTAAATAATAACGTTAATACAAAAAATACTTTTTTCATTTCTTTTCCTTTTTTAGTAGACCACATTTACTTGATATCCTGTTCCACCCGCATTACTTGATGAATAGGTTCCAGCAGGCTCGCTCCCGGTAAACGTAATAGAACCGCCTATGTTTTCATATTTGCGCCCGGCCCCATCCAACGAAGTCGCGCGTGTGTCTGACGGTCCAAGGAAATCTGGGTCAAAGACCAATGTATTTCCAGCTCCATCACTTAGTATTGCGGTTGACCCCGATATGTCTAGATACACAGGGGTATATTTCAATCCTTTAATTAAAAAATTCCCAGCTCTAATAGGCCCCCCACTGCACACATAACTGGGCGGACAGGTTCGAACAGGTGTAGAGCTCGCTGTTATGCTTACTGTTTGTGTGCCCGCAGAGGGGTCAATCGCGACAGTTCCAAAGTCTACGATATATGCTGTTTGTTCAATGGACAAAGGATTTGTGAGTTGTGCCTTTGCCTCTCCACTCCCCGTTGCGGCGAAGGTGCTTGTGCTGCTGAAGATTGCCATAATTACAAATAATGCTGTTTTACATAGGTTCATTTTTATTTTCTCTCTTTTTTATCTGGGAACCTTACCATTTTTATTTATCCGAGTCCAACTAAAAGAAGACCGTCAATCTTCTTGATTTTTACAGAAAACCCGCCTAGACTCGGCGATGACAAACAGAAGGATTCTTTATGATCACCACCACACCCCGTAAACATAAATTTTTAAAATTTCTGGCCTATGCTTTTTTTTATGGCTCTATTTTCACACTCGCATTCACTACATTCGTTTTTTTCTGGTTCGGATCAGACCTGCCAAATTATGAAAAACTGTCGACGTACCGCCCCTCTGTTTCCAGTCGTTTTTACGCTGGCAATGGCGATTTATTAACCGAATATGCGGTTGAAAAACGTCTTTATGTCGAATACAAAGATTTACCGAAGCAACTCATTGAATCGTTTATTGCCGCCGAAGATCAAAACTTTTGGACACACCATGGAATCGATTTATTTGGTGTCGCCCGGGCTTTGATTACGAATATTGGTATGAAGCTTTCTGGATCTGATGGACGTACCGGTGGTGCCTCTACGATTACACAACAAGTTGCCCGAAACTTTTTCCTTTCTTCTGAACGTTCTTTTGCACGAAAAATAAAAGAAGTTATTTTGGCGCTTCGTTTAGAACGCTCTTTTTCCAAAGAACATATTATGATGCTTTATTTAAATAAGATTTATTTAGGCTACCATGCTTATGGCGTTGCCGCGGCTTCGCAGAGTTATTTCGATAAATCTTTAGACGCCCTCACGTTGTCCGAAATGGCTTTTTTAGCCGCTCTGCCAAAAGCGCCGAATAATTACAATCCCATTACCCGGTACGAAAAAGCTTTGGGACGCCGAAACTGGGTCTTGTCCCGTATGGAAATTGAAGGCTTTATTACCAAAGAAGAGATGAAAGCCGCACAGGAAACCCCTATTAAAGTTAGTGATAAATTTAAAAACAATCTTTCTCAATACGCACAATACTATTCTGAAGAGGTGCGCAAATTCTTATCTGAACGGTTTCCCGAAGAAGTCCTTTATCAAGAAGGCTTGGCCGTTCACACTACTATGAAACCCACCTTTCAACGCGCGGCTTTGATGGCGGTGCGCAATGGAGTCCTGCAATATGATAAAGATCATGGATGGCGCGGACCTGTGACTCATGTTAATCTCAAAGAAGATTGGCACAAACAGCTCATGCAATATGATCGCCCGCTTGGGATGCCGCAAGGATGGCGCCTTGGGATTGCTCTTTCCATGGACGCAGAAAAAGCGATGATTGGATTACCTGATCAAAAAATTGCGGCTCTGCCTTTATCTAACTTGGCTTGGGCACGTCAAAATCTTCCAACCAATCAAACGTTGGGACCAAAGGTTACGGCCCCTTCGGATGTTTTAAAACAAGGCGATATTATTTTGGTTGAAGAAACCGAAACAGGCGATCTTACTTTGCATCAACAGCCGAACGTCGAAGCTGGCATGATTGTATTGAACCCGCAAACCGGCGAAGTTTATGCGCTTGTTGGTGGATTTTCTTTTGAGCAAAGTCCGTTTAACCGTGCGACACAGGCCTTGCGCCAAATCGGATCGACCATTAAACCTTTTGTTTATATGACGGCACTTGAACGTCCAGATTATAGCCCGTTTACACGAATCTTGGATGCCCCTGTTGTAATGGAGCGGACCGACACAGAGGGTCTTTGGAAACCGGAAAACTATGAACAAAATTTCAAAGGGGAACTCCCTTTGCGCCGGTGTTTAGAGCTTTCTCGAAATGCCCCAACCGTTCGAATTGCTGATGCCATTGGTGTTCAACCCATTGCAGATACCCTGAAAAAATTTGGCTTATACGACGAAGATGAAAAGTTAACTGACAAAGGTTTATCCCTGGCACTTGGAACGGGCGAAACGACTTTGATAAGACTAACAAACGCTTATGCTATGATTGCCAACGGTGGACGTAAAATTACACCATACATGGTTGAAAAAGTACACGACCGGGATGGCAAACTTGTTTATGCCAAAGATGAAAAATGTGAAGATTGTCATGTCGAAAAATTTTCTCCGAACATGTTGCCGCCACAAATAGCACATCAGGATGAAATTATTTTCCCGCAAACAACGACCTATCAAATGGTCAATATCCTCAAAGGCGTTATCCAACGTGGAACCGGGACACGGGCCCGTATTGAAGGTTATAACCTTGCCGGAAAAACCGGAACGTCGGATGATTATAAAGATGCTTGGTTTGTTGGTATTTTACCAAATCTTGCCGTTGGCGTCTTCTTTGGCTTTGATCAACCACGCACATTGGGTAGAGGGTATGCTGGCGGCACATTGGCTGCGCCTGTTTTCAAAGAATTTTTTACCACCATTAAAAATGAAGTTCCTGTGAAAGATTTCCCTGTGCCTGAAGGTATTGGCTTTATGAATTTGGATAAAAATACCGGTTATTTGGCAACGGAAAAAACACCTCCTGAGGATATTGTACGGGAAGCCTTAACCGCGGAAGATATGCAACGCGTATCGCAGCCTCCGGTAAAGCAAAACGTTGAAGACGGAGATGAGACGACAACGCCGGTACAAAATTATGACGCGGATTTAGGAGAGGTTTATTAATTCTGGGAAATTAATCTTGGCGGTGTAAATTGCCGTTTTGCGAACATCATTCGATGTACCCCAACGTACATCTTCGTTCTGAAACGACAATTTTCCCTCGCCATCACCACTGCGTTTTAATTTCGCTGCGCTTGTAATTCGCGAATTTCATTAAAAGGAAACAAATGTCTAAAAGACTCCAGATTTACCCGATATTTTCAAAAAAAAGAGTCGATTTAGCTGGAAAAAATGTTAGAGAAAATACAGCCACAAGAGAAGATTATGATATTATTGAAAATTGGAGAGCTTCGCATGTTCATGTGCTAAACACTTGGTCCTCTATTTTAAAAAACAGAATTAATAAATCCAATATTAAAGTTGTTTATGCTCAAAGATTGAAAAGAAAAATCACTATATTTGATAAACTGTCTAACCGTCAATCTGGTATGTCCCTTTCTAGAATGCACGACATAGCAGGATGCCGCCTAATTTTTAAATCCTATAAAGACCTTATTAATTACAGAAGCTCACTTCATAAAACTAAAAAAATGTTGCATTCTTTAATTAAACAGGATGAAAAACCCTATCCGTATAATTATATTCAAACTCCTCAAGACAGTGGCTATAGAGGCATTCATGATGTTTATAAATACAAAAGTAAAAAAGGAAAAGACAGATCTCCTAAATGGGATGGGTTAAGAATTGAAATTCAATATAGAACTATTTTTCAACATGCTTGGGCTACAGCCGTAGAAGTTGCAGATTTTATGACTCAAAACAGAACAAAATTTGGAGAAGGATCTGAAGATCAAAAAGAGTTTTTCCGTTTATCTAGCGAAATAATTGCTCGTGTTTACGAAAATGAAAAATCATGCAAACCAAAACTCTCCGATGCAGACCTAATTAGAGAGTTCATTATAATCAATAAGAAAACGAATCTTTTAACTAGACTTAGACATTTGAAACTAATAAAAAAATCTGATGCAATAAAATCAAATATTCTCATAATAAAGCTTACCTTTTCTCAACCTGGGGGACCTCCTGCATCTATTGTGGAGCCACAGCCCTCTTTATCTGCTGCAAATAAGGAATATTTTAGACTTGAAAAAGAAAACCCAGACGCGGATATTGTTCTTGTAAAATCTGATGCAAAATCTATAAAAGATGCTTTCAGAAACTATTTTGCAGACACCAAAGACTTTGTCTCTTATATTGAGGAAGGCCTTAAAGAACTTCGAAAAAGAAATAGATAATACATGAAACAGAAATTATACGATTTACTGAACGATGCGGGGGTGGTGTTCGAGGAACACAATCACCCGGCATTGTTTACGTGTGAAGATACAGAAAAACATAATGTTAACATTCCAGCGGCGCACTGCAAAACGCTGTTTCTGGTGAACAAGCATCGATGCTTTTTGTTATCAACACTCGCGGAAAAGCGAATCGATATTGGGGCGCTGTCAAAAAAATTAATGACGTCACGCTTATCTTTCGGCACCCCAGATGTTTTATACGATTTATTGAACGTAAAGCCCGGATCGGTCAATCCTTTTTCTTTAATGTATGACATCGAAAATAAGGTTGAATGTTTATTAGATCTTGATATGATGGGTTGTAATAAATTAGGATTTCATCCTATGATAAATACCGCGACAATTGTCTTGGCCCCTAATGATTTAAAACTATTCTTGGAAAAAATTCACAAACCTTTTATTATTCTTTAGGAGACAACAATGAAGAAAGTAAGACTCGCCGTTTATGATTTTGATGGCACCCTTTATCCTGGTGATACACTGCGCAAATTTTGGGCTTGGGCTTTATGCCATAAGACTAAACCTTGGATTATGTTGCCTCACTCTTTGTCCTATTGTCTTTTTTATACCTTCGGTTTGATTTCAAAAGATACTCTAAAAGACGGCATTTTAAAATCGTTTTCCCCCAAAACAATTAAAAAAGATTTAAACCTTTTCTGGCGTACGACGCGCCCGTTTTGCTGGGTGCGCTCCCAGTTTGAAAAAGACCGTAAAGAAGGCCGCATGATTGTGTGTATTTCTGCCTCCCCCGATTTTTTATTGAAACCGCTTTCCAAATGTATGGGATGGGACGTGTTGATTGCCAGCCCCACAAAACGCAACAGCCCGTTTAAACTTTCAGGTCCCAGCGCACGTGGCGCGGAAAAAGTTGTTTATTTAAATAAATGGGCCAAAAAGAATAAGTATGATTACACCATTGAAACCATGTTTTCAGATGCGATTGTCGATAAACCCCTGCTCGACCTGGCGAAGCAGGCGTATACTGTTCCGCCGTCGGGGAAGTATTATAAGGGATATCCCAAAAAATAAAAAATCCGCATCATGCGGATTTTTTTATTTTATTCTCTTTTAGGTTTTGCCTTTGTTTTGGGTTTGGGTTTATCTTTGCCTAATTTGTTTTCCAGCCACTGTGTTGCCTGTTCAATGGTTGGTTCTTGGCCTTGGCTATCTTTTGGAATCGAGACCATTGTTTTGCCTTGTTTTACATACGGGCCATAGCGTCCTGATGAAAAATACAACACTGGTTTTTTCTTAAACAATCCGATTTCTTTTCCGGGATCTTTTTTCGGCGTGTTGGCCAAAATTTCTTCGGCTTGTTGTGCGGTCACCGTTAAAACATCATATTCTTTTGGCAAGCGATAGAACGCGCCTTCGCTTTTCAAAAACGGGCCAAAGCGGCCAAGGCCGGCTTCGATGGTGTCGGTTAATTTTCGAGGTAATGCAATCAAAGACAGGGCTGTTTCCAAGGTTACTGATGATTTTTCCAGTCCTTTTGGCAATGAAATACGTTTTGGTCTTTCGCCATCGCCTTCTTGGATGTAGTCTCCGTAAGGGCCTGTTTTGATAAAGATGTCTAAATTTGTTGCTGGGTTAACGCCCAGTGGTACGCCTTCCATAGAAGGTGCGTCCCCGTTTTCTTCTCCTCCAAAAAGCGGACTGGTGTATTTGCATTCTGGGTATTTTTCACACCCAATAAAGCCACCGAATTTGCCCAGGCGGATATCAATCTTGCTGCCACATTTTGGGCATTTTTCATCCTCACTTTTAAAGACAAATTTACCAAGGCTTTTATGCAACATAGCGCGCACGTCGTCAAACGTGACATTTTCCATCGCGTCGATTTTTGCAATAAATGTATGCCAAAAATCTTTAATCACTTTTTTCCAATTGATTTTACCATTCGAAATATCGTCGAGTGTTTCTTCCATTTTCGCGGTAAAATCATAGTGCATATAATTTTCAAAATACGCTTGTAAAAATGCAACTGTTAAGCGTCCCCGATCTTCCGGCACAAAGCGACGGTTTTCCAAACGCACATATCCACGGTCTTGATTCACGGATAAAATAGAGGCGTAGGTTGACGGACGTCCGATCCCCATTTCTTCTAATTTTTTTACCAAGGATGCTTCCGTATATCGCGGCGGCGCTTTGGTTTCATGTTCGCCTAAATCTAATTTATTCAGATCTGTTTTGTCTCCTTGGTTCAAGGCCGGGAGTTTTTGTGTTTTTTCATCTTCTTTGTCTTCGTCAATTTCTTGATAGAGCGTTAAAAATCCATCAAAGATTTGGGTGGTTCCAACGGCACGGAACAGGTGATTTTGATCGGCACTTTGAATGTCGGCACTGACTTGATCAAACAGAGCTGGCGTCATTTGAGACGCAACGGTGCGCTTCCAAATAAGCTCGTATAATTTTTGTTGATCGCTGCTGAGTGTGTTTTTCAATTTATTTGGTGTGTAATCAATGTGTGTTGGACGAATGGCTTCGTGCGCTTCTTGTGCATTTTTCGATTTGTTTGCAAAGAAGTTTGGTTTCTCTGGTAAATATTTTTCGCCATAGTTTGTGCCGATGACAGAGCGGGCTTTGGTTAACGCTTCTTGAGATAAGTTAACTGAGTCTGTACGCATGTAAGTAATTAAACCAACAGTCTCACCATTTACGGAGACGCCTTCATATAAACCTTGGGCCACCATCATGGTTTTTTTTGCAGAAAAACGTAATTTCCGTGCGGCCTCTTGTTGTAATGTTGATGTTGTAAATGGGGCAAATGCATGACGGGAAACTTGTTTCTTTTCAATGTTTGAAACACTGTATTGTTGCGATTCCAGCTGGGATTTTGCCTTATCTGCTTCTTCTTTGGTTTTGAAAAAGAACTTTTCGACTTTTTCATTACCATAGGTAAACAGGCGGCCTTCGAATGTTTTTTTATTTTGGGTTGCGAACGTTGCGGTTAGTGAGAAATACGGTCTTGGAACAAATAGATCGATTTCGTCTTCGCGTTCTGTAATCAAACGCAATGCGACGGATTGAACGCGACCAGCAGATTTGCTGCCTGGTAATTTACGCCACAGAACAGGGGATAATGTATAGCCCACCAAATAATCTAAGGCACGACGACCCAGATAAGCATCGACCATGTCATAATCAATTTCGCGTGTGTTTTCCAACGCTTTTTGAACGGCGGTTTTTGTAACTTCGTGAAAGACAACGCGTTTAACGGTTTTGCCTTCTAATGCTTTTCTATTTTTTAAAATATCATAAACGTGCCATGCAATGGCTTCCCCTTCGCGATCGGGATCGGGTGCAAGGTACAGTGTGTCGGCGGTTTTTAAAACCCGTTCCATTTCTTTGAGGTTTTTTTCTTTCTTCGGATCGATCTGCCAATCCATTTCCAAATCGCCATCAATATGAACAGAGCCTTGTTTGGAATCCAAATCGCGCACATGTCCGACGGACGCGATAACGGTATAGTCTTTTCCCAAATATTTTGAAATGGTTTTTGCTTTGGCTGGTGATTCGACAACGAGTAGATTCATATTAAATTCCCTGCATAAATTATCTATTTGATCGAGCCTAGGATAAAGACATGGTTTTAAGTTTTCAAGCGAAAGGTTTTTTATTTCTTTTAACCATCCAATTCCATTTCGGAGCGCATCAGGATTTTCTTATCTGTTTTCACAAACAAGGACAGGCGGATTTCAACCCCCAGTAATTTTTCCAAATTCTGCCGGGCGTTTTGTCCGATGATTTTAATCTTTGATCCTTTTTCGCCAAGTACAATTTTTTTGTATCCTTCCCGGGCGACGTAGATTACCGCCTGGATTTCGGTTTTATCCGTTTCGGTGATGCTTTCGGTTTTCACTGTAATCCCGTATGGAATTTCTTCATGGATAAAGCCATAGACTTGTTCGCGAATCATTTCCGAAATTGTCAGCGCCAGTGGCAAGTCTGTTTTTGTTTTCTCATCATAGAACAAAGGTGATTCCGGCAGGTATTTTGTGATTTCTTCTACCAATGTCTCTGTGCCTTTTTCATGCAATGAATCAATCATAAAAACATTTTGAAAAGTTGCTTTGGCCGATAAGTCTTGTGCGATTTCAAAAAGCTTTTCTTTCGGATGTACTTTATCCACTTTGTTTAACGCCAAGAACAATGGCACGCTGCTTTCTTGTAAGCTTTTAAACAAACGCTCTGTTGGTTTTGATAATTTTTTTGACGCGTCCACGACAACCAAAACAGCATCCGTGTCGGACAGCGAATCAAATGCCTGACGTACCATGAGTTTATCGCGCACGTTTTTCGGTGCGAAAATACCGGGTGTATCGACAAAGACTAACTGCGCTTTATCGGTCGTCAAAATACCACGAATATTAAACCGCGTTGTTTGCACTTTTCGGGATACGATGGAAACCCGTTGTCCAACCAGTCCGTTAATCAAGGTTGATTTTCCGGCATTAGTTTCGCCGACGACGGCCACAAATCCACATTTCTTGATATTACTCATTTTTGTTCTCCTGGAAATTAATCTCTATATCGAGGTCTTCGTTTTTTTCGTTGTTTTGCTTGTTTTTATTGTTTCGTTTTGTTTCTTCTCATTCCTTTATGCTTTCACCGCGTCGAGGAGGTGAAACTGGATTGTTTTTTGGCCTTGCCAGGCGTTTACCCGCAAGTGGCCAGCCAAATCAAATGTTTCGCCGATATGATTAAGTACGGTTTGACCCAACGGGTTGGAAGAGCCACCAAAAAGCAACACAACCAAGCTTTTCCCATTCGAGGCCCGGAAAAAACATTTCAAATGTCCTGTTCCAAACAGGGTTGCTTTTGCGAGCTGTGCATTTTTTAACATGAATATCGGCTCGTGATTATTCACCCCAAAGGGTTCCAAGTGTGAGAGTGTGTTGGCCATTTCAAACGACAATCCACCCGCATCAATCACGGCATTTATCCCAAGGGTTCGGGTTAACGGCCCTTCCCCGATTTCTTTTTGAATTTCTTCTTTTAAAAATACCCGAAGCTCTTCTAATTTTTCTTTTCGACAGGTAAATCCAACCGCCATGATGTGGCCGCCACCTTCGAGGACAAGGCCTTTTTCTTTGGCTTTCATAATGAGTTGTCCAAAATCAATCCCTGTAATAGACCGCCCCGATCCATTCACGATTCCGTTTTCATCAATAACCCCCGCCAACGTCGGCCGGCCATAATGCTCTTTTAAACGTCCCGCAATAATGCCCATGACGCCTGGATGCCAGTTTTCTTTTGCAATGAGAATAAGTGGCGTATGTTTTTCGTCTTCTTTATCGATGTGTTCTTGTGCCTGCACGAAAATAGCGGATTCGATTTCTTTACGCTCTGTATTAAAGCGATCCAACTTTTCGGCCAAAATTTCTGCGGTTAAGGTATCTTTGGCGGTTAATAAATCTAGTCCAATGCGGGAATATCCAACCCGTCCCCCGGCATTAATCCGTGGTCCTAACACAAACCCCAAATGATATTCTTTAATCACCCCGGCTTTACCGACATCCGCCAAGGCCTTTATCCCATGGTTTTCGCGCTGTTTCATAATTTTTAATCCCGTTGCCACAAACGCACGGTTTGCTTTAATCAAGGGTACCATATCGCAGACGGTTCCAAGTGCGACAAGATCTAAAAATTGCAAGAGATCCACCGGCTTTTTATTGTTTTCCGTAAACCAGCCGCTTTCCCGCAACAATTTATTTACGGCAACCAAAAAGAGAAACACAATTCCCACAGCGGCAAAGTATGTATTTTCGCCGTCTTCATCTAACCGTTTGGGATCCACAAGCGCATGTGCTTTGGGCAAAAGGATTTGTGGTTCATGGTGATCTAGCACAACGACATCAACCCCTTTTTCCACAGCATGGGCAATTGGTTCGTTTGCCGTAATTCCACAATCCACCGTTACAATAAGATCGGCTTTGTTTTTAATGAATTTATCAAACACTGGAATAGATGGCCCGTATCCGTCTTCTTCGCGTTCTGGAATATGAAACTCACAATTCGTGTATCCAATCTCGTCAAAGAACAGGTGCATAATCGCAGATGACGTGATCCCATCGACATCATAATCCCCAAAGACTGCAACGCGTTCTTTTTTTTCAATGGCCTCAACGAATCGTCTGGCGGCCTTTTCCATGTCTTTTAAGTCGAAAGGATTAGGCAATGAAGATCGAAGTTTTGGATTTAAATATGCCACACTCGATTCTATATCTGGACATCGTTGAGAAATAATCCGTGCGACAAGTTCTGGTAAATTAAATTGTGTTTTTAATTTCGTTGCCAGTGATTCTTTGTAGTCTTCCAACACCCATTTTTTATTCAATATCGATTGCTCTGTTAACACCATGCTCATTTTTCTACTCTTTTTTCTTTTCTTAATATTCTAAATATATTTCTATTCTACGCGATAATTCTGTTTGTTTTTGACCATTCCGATAGAGGGGTAATTCCCCGGTCTGTTTTTTGATTTTATCGGCTGAAATGCCCCTTTGTATCAAATAATTGATAAGGGTGTTTAAACGTTTGTTTTGTATGGCCGTCGTTTCGTCCAAACTATGACTCATCAAATGAATGGTCGCATTATATAGTTTTTGAAACCGTACAATTTCAGACACGGCTTTTGATGCCTCTGACGGCATGCCTGTTTGCCCCTTTTTATAGTAGAGAGAACTGGCTAAAAAATTTGTGGTATGCGCGTTATTACGCGAGATCTGACACCCTGTCGGTGAGGCGCTGTCTTTGGTGCATTGTGGTGTTGTTTTTGTTGAACCACACCCCATAAAGGCTATGCACAAGGCTATACTTAATATTTTTTTCATCTGTTTCTACTTATTCTTTTGTTTGGTTTTACGGGTTATGTGTTTTATTTACGTTTTGTACTTAATTTAGAATGCCTGTTTCAGTTCAAAAAATCAAGCCATATAACTTTGGCTTTTAAAAAACCGCTTGCTTTCTTTTTTATAAAGGGATATGTTTTTCTCATGCACAACCTTTGGAATGCTTTTTTAAATTCAACTGCCGGCCTTGTTTCGGCTTTTAAAGAAGAGCGCGCATTTCGTCAAGAATGTTATATGGCGCTTGTTTTAATTCCACTTGCCTTTTTTATTGTCCCCTCTTGTTTAAAACGTTATCTACTGGTGAGTTCTGTTTTACTTGTTTTGATCGTTGAACTTTTAAACACAGGTATTGAAATGACAGTCGATCGTATTAGCAAAGCCAAACATCCGCTTTCTAAAAAAGCTAAAGATGTTGGCAGTGCCGCTGTTTTAATTTCTCTGCTCTTTATGGTCATGACGTGGGCCTTCGTTTTACTTTAGGTAAGACATTACTTTCGCCAAAACTTCCTCTTTATTTAAATCCGAACTATCAACCTGAATCGTATCTGGGGTTGGTTTTGGAATTAATGGATTGTTCCCATCCGTTTCATCCCGGGCGATGACATCTGCCAATACTTTTTCAAAAGGCTGCTCTTTTCCCCGTTTTTTATAATCTTCAAATCGACGCTGTGCCCGAATTTCTGGGCGTGCCGTTAAATAGAATTTGTAATCTGCGTTTGGAGCGGTCATTGTTCCACATTCCCGTCCATCCAAAACGACGCCTAATGGGGTTTTTCCGTTCTCTAAAAGTGGGGGATTTTCAGAAAACTCTTTTCCGATTTCGACTAAACGTGCACGGACTTCTTGAATTTTTGCAATTGTAATCGGAATAAGTCGTGAGACTTCGGGATTTTCCCGAATATCCGGTTTTTTTAGCAATTCCGCAATTTGATTTGGCGTAAGTGCATTCGCGGTTTTAATGCAAACGTCTTCATCGAATCCTTTTCCATCTAGGATTAGTTTTAGCATTACGACGCGGTACAGCGACCCTGTATCCAAAAGCATACTCTAATTTTTTTGCCAATGATTTACATAGCGTTCCTTTGCCTACACCGCTCGGCCCATCTACAGTAATAACTTTCATATCATTATTCCTTTTACTTTAAGAAATGTCCCGCCTGGAGGCGGGACGGGGAAGGAGCTTTTAGGAAGAAATCACTTTCTTCTCTTGTTCTTTTTCGGTTCTTTCACCAAATACTTTTAAAGGCTCACTGCGGTTCACAACCGTATCTTCACTGATGATCACCTCCACCACATCTTTATGGTCTGGTAAATGATACATCGTTTCCAAAAGCAGATTTTCCACAATAGACCGTAGTCCACGTGCCCCTGTTTTGCGTTTAATGGCTTCACGTGCAATGGCATGCAAGGATTCTTCTGCAAATGTCAGTTTCACATCTTCCATTTCAAATAATTTTTGATATTGTCTTACCAATGAATTTCTTGGTTCTGTTAAAATTTGAATCAAGGCTTTTTCATCCAAGCTTTCCAAAGATACAATTACTGGCAGACGCCCAATTAATTCTGGGATTAACCCATACTTCGTTAAATCTTCGACTTCAACTTGTTTAAATAATTTAGTTGTGTCTATTTTAGATTTCGATTTTACTTCTGCACCAAACCCAATAGAGCTTTTTTCTGTACGATTTGCGACGATTTTTTCAAGTCCAGCAAATGCGCCGCCACAGATAAACAATACTTCGGACGTATCAAAGTGAATTAAGTCTTTTTGACTTGGGTTCTTTCGTTTTCCAGTTGGAGATACCGTACAGGTTGTTCCTTCGATCAATTTCAATAACGCTTGTTGCACACCTTCCCCAGAAACATCCCGGGTTAAAGAAGGGTTGTCTGATTTTCGGGTGATTTTATCGATTTCGTCGATATAGATAATCCCTTTTTGTGCCGCTTCGACATCATTATCTGCTGCTTGTAATAATTTTGTCACAATGGTTTCAACGTCATCCCCAACATAACCGGCTTCGGTCAATGTTGTTGCGTCGGCGATTGTGAAAGGTACGTTTAAAACGCGCGCCAATGTTTTTGCCAATAGTGTTTTTCCGGTTCCAGTCGTTCCAATCATCAAGATGTTTGATTTTTGAATTTCCACATCATTGTTTTGAAACCTGTGCAAATGACGCTTATAATGGTTATATACGGCAACGGCCAATGTCTTTTTCGCCGCACTTTGGCCAATCACATAATCATCCACAATCGCATTAATTGCAGATGGAGACGGAATGTTTTTAAATTCTTTAATTTGTTTTGACTTCAAATCGTCTGATAAAATATCGTTACACAAATGCACACATTCATCACAGATGAAAACAGAGTGTCCTGTGATCAAACGCTTTACTTCATTTTGGCTCTTTCCACAAAAGGAACAATAGCGCACATTTTTTTTTGCTTCAGTCGTCACGTTTATTTATTCCTTTTGTTTTCATTCATTTCACGATGTGTCACAATATTATCAATCAGCCCAAAGCTTTTTGCTTCCGCCGCAGACATGAAATTATCGCGTTCGACGGCTTTTTCAACCGTTTCCAAATCTTTTCCACAATTTTCTGCCATCATCGTGCTCAATCGGTTCCGCAGATGCAGGATTTCACGGGCATGAATTTCAATATCCGTTGCTTGTCCTTGGGTCCCACCCAAAGGTTGATGAATCATAATACGTGAGTTTGGCAGAGACGAGCGTTTCCCTTTTTCACCACCGGCAAGCAAAAAGGCCCCCATAGATGCGGCTTGTCCAATACAAACCGTCGCCACATCTGGGCGAATATATTGCATTGTGTCATAAATAGACATCCCAGCCGTTACAACGCCACCTGGTGAGTTAATATAGAGATAAATATCTTTTTCTGGATCTTCTGCTTCCAAATGTAGCAGCTGTGCACAAATCAATGACGCCACTTGGTCGTCTACTTGCCCCGATAGAAAAATAATACGTTCTTTTAGAAGACGAGAGTAAATGTCGAAAGAGCGCTCCCCGCGTCCTGTGGTTTCAATGACCATCGGTATTAACATATATTTGATCCTCTTTTTGTCGGCGATTCGCCTTTTTTATCGTGTTTATTGTATATCGTGTTCTATCCTAACAAAAAAAAGAGGCATATTGGAGTCTTTTTTTTCGGAAAAAAGTGTAAAAAGGACTTGATTGTGAAAGAATCCTACCCGAATCCAATGATTCTCAATCAAAAAAAACACCTTCTTGCTAAAAGAAGGTGTTTTTTGTTTATTCTTCCGTTGAGGAAACCCCGTTTGGATATTTGGTTTTAATTTTTTCCACGAATCTTGCAGAACGTTCCGCGGCGAACTTTTTGCTGCCATTTTCTTTTGCAATGATTTCACGGTAATATTTTAAAGCTTTTTCGAATTCACTTAGTTTTGTTAAACAGCTGGCTAGCCCATCCCAAATCTTTTGGTTGTACACCCCGCCATTCATGTCAGCTGCGCGCTCATAGACTTCCAGTGCTTTTAAATATTGCTCTTGTTTTTGCATCACATACCCAATGCTTACCTGCGCTGAAATCGAACTTGGGTCGATTTTAAAAATACTTTTAAATGTCTGGATTGCTTTTGTTGGATCGTCCATTAAATTATAGGTTACGCCTTTGGCGCTGATGGCCGGAATATGATTTTTGTCGATTTGAAGTACTTTTTCAAAGTATTCTAAAGCTTTATCATACAATTTTAAACGTTGTAATGTAACCCCAACACTCATAAGTGCATCCAAGCGATTTGGATCAATCTCGATCACGCGTTCTAATACATCCAAAGCTTCTTTATATTTATAGAGTTTTTGAAGCACAATGGCTTTTCCGTTTAAAGCCTCAATGGATTTTGGATTGATTTGAAGCGCGATATCAAATGTATCTTTTGCATCTTCATATAAATTGCTAAGACTAAGCGCCATTCCTTTGTTGACCCAGATAGACACTTCACGTGGCTTAATTTTAAGCGCTTTTTCAAATTCAGACCGCGCTTCTTTAAACAAGCGCATCTTCATTAACGCAAAGCCTTTACTATTATAAGCCTGCCAATAATTTTCATCGGCTTTAATGGCATCATCGAAACATGCGAGGGATTTTTGAAATTCTCTTTGAGAAATATACTTGGTTCCGTCTTTATAAGACTGCTCTGCCGTAGAGACTTCTACAGCCTCTTTCTTCAATTCATTTAAATTGTCGAGAGCTCCTTCAAAAGATGTTGCTTTGTTCATTTTTTATCCTTTAATTTGTAAATCCAACTTATATATTCAATTCGTCTTCTCTAATTTTCTAACATACTTTTTCATTAGAGTCAAAAAAGTTTCTTTATATTTCTGATCCTAAACCATGTTATTTTTTAAGTCAAGTTTATTTTTTGCCTGTTTTTTTAAAAAAATACACCTCCTATTTTAAATGTGTTACATTTTGTAAATAAACAATTGCGAATCTCTTCCAAATTTGTTATGGTTCTGGTATCGTTCGCGACTAGAGAAGAAGGATCCTTTAAAATGAAATTATTTACCCCGTTTTTAACGCTTGCTACCTTAATATTGGCTCAATCTGCCTCCGCAGATTTTTTGCTCCATCCACAAAAAATTGTTTTTCAAGGACCAGTGCGTTCTGAGGCTATTCAAGTGACAAATACAGACACCAAACCCAAAACCTATAAAATGTCTTTTGTTGAATACTACCCTCAAGAAAATGGCGGATACCGCATTGTTGAAAAACGTGACGGACGCCTTGTATTTGTTGATCCTTCCATTGATCCAAAAACGAAACAAAAAATTGAAAAAATTACACCACTTACGACAGAGCAAACTAAAACAGCTTTATTTGCTTCAGATGTCGTTGATTATTCCCCTCGAAAAATTGTCTTAAAGCCACGTGAAACACAAACTGTTCGTTTGATGCTTAACCGTAAAGCCCGTTTTAATGATGCCCGTGAACTACGCTCGCACTTTCACATCCAAGAAAAAGACGTTGCAACTGAGGCAAAACCTGCTGGGCAATCCGCTGGTATCGTTATTGATATCCAAGCAGAATATGGTATTACAATTCCTATTATTGCCCGCTTTGGAGATACAAGCGTTAAAAGTACGTTCGAATCTGTTAAGTTGACCCGTGACGAAAAAGGGAAAGCGATGTTAAATTTCACGCTAACCCGTCAAGGGACGCAATCTATTCGCGGAAACATTATTGCTTATAAAGAAGAAGGCTTCTTGTCTTCTGATACCGAAATTGGTCGCATCAGCAATATTGCGTTGTATACGAATTTAAATCAAAAATCTTTTTCAATCCCACTTCATATTGATGGCGAAGAAATCACCCCTTCGGACCTTGAAGGAGAAACTCTTATTTTGAAATTTACCGGAGACAAAAAAGATTCACCCGATATTAATTTCAAAGAAGAGTTTGAACTATAAGAGCTTTTTTATTTTTCATTTTGTTCTTGTCGGTTTTCAATCGGGTGCAAGCACAACAAACGCTTGCACCTGATCCGCATTTTTCGGATCGTGACGATTATTTCATTCTTAAAGCAATGATGAAAAATTTCACGATTGTTGACGGCTTTAAAGCTTTCCCCTCTCAGACAGAAAACGGAGGGGTTTATTTGCCTTTGTCTGACTTGGTTACTGGTTTTGAATTTCCGATTACAGTTAATCCTGAAACGGGAACAGCCGAAGGTTGGTTTATGAAAGAAAGTCGATCCTTTAAACTAAACCTAAGCGATGCCTCTCTTGTTTCCGACCGTGTTTCTTTTTCCCTGACCCCTGATGATGTGAAATGGGCAGATGATGATATTTATATTCATTCATCTTTGGTTGATAAACTTTTTCCTGTTCGCACGACAGTTAACACGGCAGATTTGATGCTACATGTTGAAGCCCTGGAGCCTATGCCTTTTGAAGAACGTGTCGAACGTGAAAAAAAACGGAAACTTTTACGTGAACAGCGATTTAAACAAGCTAGTTTTGAAGATGGTTACCTTGAAAACACGGATTGGTTCTCTTTCCCTTTCCTTGATTTTGGTGTTTCTTATACACAGTACAATCGACCAACAGAAGTTGCCGAAACCACCTCTTACACCTTATCTGGGAATCAACTATTCCTTGGTTTAGATACCAGTTTTAACTTTTATGGAAATTCCGCTAGTGAAGACCGCTTTGCCCGCGTTAACCTCAGTCGATACAAACCCAATTCTGATATTTTAGGTTTTGCAAAATTTATCGAAATGGGCGACATCAACACGTATGACGTTGACCTTATATCCACGTCCACAACTGGGCGCGGAATTAATCTTTCTTCTTTTGATGAGAAAGGGAACGGAACCCAACGTAATTATAAACTTCAAGGCCAACTTACCCAAGGCTGGGAAGTTGAAGTTTATCGTAATAATGTTTTAATGGATTTTTCGACCGGCGATGGCACAGGTTTATACCAATTTGAAAACCTTCCCCTTCAAATGGGTCTCAATAAATTCAAACTGATCTTTTATGGCCCACAAGGTCAACGTCGAGAAGAAGAAAAAGAAGTTTATCTTTCCCCAACGGCTGTAAAAGGTGGCGAATTAGCCGTTCGCTTTTTTGCACAAGAAGACGTCAAACCCCTTATTGCTTTAAATGACCAAGAGGTCACTGCACGCCGAGCCGGTTTCTTAACCGAGTATGGACTTTCCAGCGCCATCTCTTTAACCGGTGGATTTATTTCATACGAACCTATGCAAGATGCTCAAAATGTCCAAGAAAAAAGCCAAGATCGCGCGATGTTGGGATTAAAGACAGGTTTTTCTGTTTTCCGATTTGGGCTTTCTGGTGCTTTGGCGGATGATATGGATACCCCCGCATACGAAGGATTGTTTGAAGCGAATTTCAGTGGTTTGAATCTATATGCCGATCATAGTGTTTTTAACGGTTTAAAAACTGAAAAATCCTTTTTGGACAATGAATTCCTTTATGATGTTTCGAATTTTAGCGCCCGTTTTCGGATTCCCATTCCCTATATTATTTCTTTGCCTTTTTATTCGCGGTTAAAAATTGCAACCTCCGTTGATGGCGAAGAGTACCGAGAGCTTACGAACACCCTATCTTTATCTTGGTGGAAATTTTATCTTTCCGGAGAACTTCGCAATAAAATTAATTTCCAAGGCAGCGAGGAAGAAACCGCAACAGGAAATATGAATATCCAGATGGGCGCTTTTTCCCTTCGTGGTGAAGGTCGATATGATTTAAAAGCAGACCTTCTTCAAACAACGGCCTTAGGACTTGATTGGCGTGGACAAGCGCTAAATTTCCAGGCGAAATGGACCCGAAACACCGATAATACAGATCGAAAAACAGATATTTATTCTTTCAATGCTTCTCGACGTTTTTCTTTTGGTGCAATTGGTGCCGGATTTTCTTTTGATTCTACAGACAGTCAGACCCTTTCGATTTCCTATAACGCCAGTCTTTTACACAACCCACTTACAAGCGAAGTCTTTTTACGTGAACCAGGACTTTCACATCAAGGGGCCATTGCCACACAGAGCTTCTTAGATGAGAATTATGATGATGCCTATACCGAAGGCGAACCTTTCCTTAAAGCTGTTTCTTATGAAACAAATGGATCTAAGAATTCTGCCGGAAGAGAAGACAGTGTCTCTGAATTTATCATTGGCCTTTCCCCCCATCACCTGACAAATGTGAAGCTCAACCCAGAAACTTTAGGTGATATTTCATATCATGCAAATGAGGAACATCTTACCGTTATGGCTCGACCAGGCGTTGCGGCGAAAGTTAAATTCCCTGTAATGCAATTAGGCGCTATTGACGGTGAAATTGCCTTGGTCTATAAACGCAAAGATCGTCCTGTAAAAGGAATTCGGCTCCTTGTTAAACGTGGCGATGAAGTTATTGCGGAAACCATTACCGATAATGACGGTTATTATGGTTTCGAAAAATTAAGACCAGGTGGCTATACTTTAGAGTTTCAACCTGAACAAATGCGTTCTTTAGGCTATGGATCTCCTCGCCCTCTTCGATTCGTTGTTGATCGTGAAACCGTTTTTAAAACACTTCCGACTCTTTCTGTTAAATATTTAGGGAAACATCTTGATGGCGATACCCCGCCAATGCCAATTCAAAAAATTGAAACTGTAATAGAAGAACCCGCGCCTCTGACTGAAAAAGAGAAACATGCACGTAAATTCCCGCTTCAACACCCAGAAGCGAATCGGAAAAAGAACGCAACTCGCAATGCGCCGCGTGGGTCGAAGAACATTAAAGCCAAAAGAAAGCTTTGGGAAGCCCAACAAAAAAGAAAAAAAGAAAAGAAACGTCGTTCTTTAATTGAAGAAACAAAAGAATCATATCCAGGTCGAAAATATAAAGACCCTGTTCATCGGGTCTCTCATGAATACTTGCCTTATGGCGATATGATTGAAGAAACGCCAAAGAGTTACCCGCTTCGGCCTGTACTAAAAAAACCTTTAGCAAAAAGCGATACCGTAGAAGAAACACAAGAAAGCTACCCGCAGATCCAAGAAAGCCAAGAAAGCTACCCGAATTAGATAAGAGTCTTCTGAAACTTTTTTAAACAGATGCTAAAAAAAAGCGCCAATTACGGCGCTTTTTTTATTCTTTATTTTTTATCTTAGGCTTGTTTTAAATCATTGTCTTCATGATTTGCTTGTGCATCCGCTGTGCGCGTTGCAATCAGGCGAATTTCCAGACGCTCTAATTCAATTGGTTCGCCTGTGTCGACGCAATACCCATAATTTTTGTTATCTAAGCGGGCAAACGCTTTTTGAATCTGTTTAATGAGTAGTCGATTTCTTTCCACTTTCCGCATTCCAAGTAATTGTTCGGCTTCTTCATTCGCACGGTCTACTTCATCCGCCGCGCCTTGTAAATCTTTTGCAGATTCTTTCAAACGTGCCAAGGTATCTTGAATTTGTCGTTCTAACTCATCTTGCCAATCCAATAGTTTTTTATAAAAATAGGCGCGGTGTTTCTCACACATAAACGGTTCTTTATCCGAAGGTTTATACCCATTTTCTAATTTAATTGTTTTGTAATTCATTATCCGTCCTTTTATAACGCTTGAATTTTTGATTTCAATGTATCTGCGTCCATAGATCCAATATGTGTGTCTTGTAATTCACCGTCTTTGAAAAATAGAATCGTTGGAATAGATCTCACGCCAAATTCGCCTGCATATTTTTGATCTTCATCCACATTCATTTTATAAATCCCAGCTTTATCGCCGAGTTCTTCAGAAACTTGTGTAATAATTGGCAAGAATTGTTTACATGGGCCACACCATGGTGCAAAAAAGTCGACAACGGCAACACCTTTGGCTTTTAATACTTTTTCTTCGAATTGTGCATCACTAATTTGTTGCATTGCTTTCTCCTTATTGTTTAGACTACTTTAGTTAGGATGAATCTAACATCCTCCTAATCATTTAGTCAATAAAATAAAGGAATCAATATACGTCCTATGAAGGCTTAAATCCAAGAACGTGAAAAATGTTTTTAAATACAGATTGATAGATTAAAATAAAAAATGAAAGGGTTATCGACATAAAAAGCATCTTCTTTTAAATGTCGAATAGAACAATGAAAGAAAATTTTCCTATTTTTTCAAAAAATCCAAACCTCCGTTATTTTGATTCTGCGGCAACTGCTTTAAAACCTCAGATTTTAATTGACGTCCTGAGTTCCTTTTATGCGTATGAAAATGGCCCCGTCCATCGTGCTGGCTATGCTTTGGCAAATACGGCTTCGGATTTATATGAAAACGCCCGTGAAATCATCGCGACCTATTTAGGCACACAAAAAGATCATATTGCTTTTACCAGCGGTGCCACAGATGGCCTCAATAAACTGGCCCTCTATTATCGTTCTAAGCCCATCAAAGGGATTTTGACAAGCGAAATTGAACACCACAGCAACTTCCTGCCTTGGATGGCATTGGCACAAGAAAAAAATATTCCTTTACATATCGCCCCTTATCACGCAAAAGACTTTGTGGATCTGGACTTTGTCGAAGAAAAATTAAAAAGTGGCACCGTCAGCCTGATTGCTTTGTCCGCCCTTTCAAATGTTTTAGGGCAAAAACCGGATTTAAAGAAACTCGTTGCGCTTGCCCACCAATATGACGCCAAAATTATTTTTGATGGCACACAGCATATTTGTCATAACACCGACATCAGCTTGCCAGATTTAGATTGTGATTATTATGTTTTTTCCGGTCATAAACTCTATGGTCCGACCGGTGTCGGCGTGCTTTATATCAAAGACCCGGCAAATATGATTTCACCTTTTTTAGGCGGTGGCATGATTTCTGATGTACAAACGGACTCCTTTACCCCGGAGCCTTTCCCACAAGGTTGGGAGGCCGGCACACCTGTTGTTGCCCAAGCCATTGGTTTGGCGGCCGTTGTAAAATGGCTTTCTGACATCGATTTTTCTGGAATTCTCCAAGCGGAAGAAAAACTTTTAACGTCTTTAAAAACAGGACTAGAGAATCAGGGAGGACTTATTTTAGGCAGTGGCAATAAAAGCCTTTTATCTTGTCGTTTTGATGGTGTGTCCGCGACGGATCTTGCCTCCCTACTTGGGATGAAAGATGTTTGTGTGCGCGCCGGGAAACATTGTGCCCATCCCTTACATTGTTCGATGAACCTTTCCAAACCCAGTTTGCGTTTTTCACTTGGGATGTATAACACAAAGGAAGATGTTGATGCGACCCTTTATGAAACCGAAAAAGCTTTAGGAAAACTACGCTGATGTCTAAATTTAGCCTGCATCATTTTTTGATTTTACTTTCGCCTTTGATTGGGTTCGTCGCTTTATTTTCAGAAGCCGCTTTTCAATCCGATCAAATTCCGCATTGGCTGCCAACGTTAATTACATTTTCTTCTTTTGCCCTGCCTTCCCTGATTTTATTTATCGTTCTTTATTTTGCGTGCCCCCAGCTGACCTCTGCTTTTGCGCTTAGTGGCACCATGCCCACTTTTGTCGCCAGTTGTTGGGTGGTTTGGATGTTGCTTTTTGGCCCCCCGGATCCGCTGTCCGCATTTGCTGTTTTTGTGGTTCCGGTTGTTGGGCTTGTTGCAATGCCGTTTTCTCTTTTGCTAAGCTACTTCATATATAAACAAATGGAAAAATATGACCGAAAAAAATAACATTTTAGATATTAAAACCCAAGACATGCCGGACTTTTCGACCTCTGCGGGGCAAAAAAACACGCCCCCGATCTGTCCGACGGAAAAACAGGTCATTAATGCCTTGAAAACCGTAGAAGACCCAGATATTGGGATTGATATTTATAATTTAGGCCTTATCTATCGTATTGATATCGACCAAAGCGGAGACGTTAAAATTGAAATGACTCTAACCTCACCGACGTGTCCTTATGCCGAAAAACTGGTGCATGATTCTGCGCACGCCGTTGCCGAACTGGATGAAGCCGGTGAAGTTTTTGTGAAATTAATTTGGGATCCTATTTGGACGCTTGATCGGCTTTCCGAAGAAGCTCGGTATGAACTCGACTTATTATAAAAAAGGAAACCTGATGAATAGCCATGAAATGATAACATCCCGTTATACGACAAAAGAATATGATCCAACGTATGTTTTGTCTAACGATGAAAAAAATAAAATTATTGATGTTTTACGCTACGCGCCTTCATCTATTAATTCCCAGCCGTGGCGATTTTATTTTGTTGAAAATAAAGCGGTTAAAAAAGAGCTTGCGGCAGCCTCTGCTTTTAATAAAGAAAAAATTAACGATGCCTCTGCTTTGATTGTCTTTTCCGCTTTAAAACAAAAAGCTTTTGAAGCACAAACCCAAAATCATGCCTCCGAAATGGCACAACATTATTATACGACTTATATCAAAGACCAAATGAGCACGTCCGAAATCGAATCTTGGCTGGAAAATCAAGTTTATTTATCGCTGGGATTTTTAATGGCTTCTCTCGGTTTTGAAGGTATTGATTCGAGCGCACTGGAAGGCATTGACCCAAAGGCCTATATGGATATTTTAAAATTAGATTCAAACACAGAACAGGTTCTGTTTTCCGTTGCAATTGGCAAACGAAAAGCCACCGATTCAAATCAGCCTTCTATCACGCCAAAATCCCGATTGGATAAGCATATTACCGTGAAAGAAATTTCATGAACAAACAAGATCTCATAAGCATGTTTGGCTATTTTCAAACCGATGAAGAGCGGATGGATGCCGTAGTCGATTTAGGGCGATCTTTAAAGGACCAGCCGAAAAAAGGATTCAACTGTGTGACGGGATGTGCGTCGAAAGTTGATCTAGACATTACCTATAATGCCAATGGCACCAAAACTATTATGGCAGATAGTGATTCGATTATCGTCAAAGGGCTGTTGGTTTTGTTGAAAACCTTTTATGCGGAAAAATCTAACGAATCAGTTTTTGATTTTTTGGAAAAACTCGGTCTAAACAATATTCTTTCAACCCAGCGTCAAAATGGGCTGAAGACGATTATTGAACGGATCGAGGGTTCTTAATTTATATTCTGTCAATCCTGGTTCGAGTCCAAGTTCCCCAGTTTTTTCACAATATTTTGTTCAAGGCCTACTTAGTAGTATCTATTCCCCTTGTACACTTCCTTATTTTATGGTATATTTTGACTGTGCGTTCTACACGCTTTTAAAGGAGAAAAATATGAATACTTTATTTAAATCATCTACCTTTGCGTTGAGCATCTTTTTTGCTTCAGGCGTAATGGCAGCAACCGGATCAGGTCATGCTCAAGCAGAACTTTCTAATCCACTAACAATCACTAACTCTGCAAATATTAACTTCGGAACTATCGCAATAGATCCTGGGACTGGTCCTCAAACAGTTGGACTAAATAGATTTTCAGGCGGACTTGTAAGCTGCCCTGCAACGTATGTTTGTAGCGGAACAACGCATTATGGACAAATTGCTCTTACTGGCGCACCAAACACAGGAGTTAATATAAACCTAGGCGCCACAGGCATCTTAAGTGATGGATCAGGCCATCTTATTACTTTTGAACCTTACTTTATACCTGCAGGAAGCCATGAACACACAAGCTCACTAATTTTAGATGCCTCAGGACTTGCTTCATTTAATGTAATTGGGGAAATTACTTTTTCCGGAGCAGAAACGGCCGGAACATATTCCTCTGCCAATTCTGGTGGATCCGGATATACAATTACTGTAAATTATTAATTTCACTTCTAGAGCTCCCTACTCGGGAGCTTTTCTATACCTTTTTAACCTCTTTAATGCCATCGGAACAGGATCGGATATACGTTTTACATAAATGATAAATATCTAAAACGCTTTCATGGTCACCCGTTCGGATTATGTCTAACCTTTCCAGCCATGAAATATTATTTTGTATCTTTTTTTAAACCTTCCGGATGAATATCTCTGTAAAATTTAATCATAGATAATTTATCTGTTGAGGAACCCTTGCAAATAGGACAATCTTTTAATTTCTCCCCAATAGCTGTATTGGAAATTGAATACTCTTCAAGATTCATGTTGTTAACAGATCCTAAGTTTGTAAAAGAACCTGCATGTTCCAAAATTACATGCAACATTTTCTTTACAATTATTTTTCCATACCCCTCACTCGTTGGAGAGTAAATCATAGGGTAGAAACAGGAATCTTCTAATCCATACAAAGATTTTCGATATTCTGTTTTCCCAATAATTCGATGTCTTAGAAGGCTACATAAAACTATGTAAAAGTATAAGAATCCATCCGATGAAGATCCTGATGCAGAAGAGTATCTTGTTTTTGTTTTAATTGTGGAAATATCTTTTATGATTTGATCGAATGCTTCATTTAATTTTGGTTTTGTTGTTGAAGTATTT
Source organism: Alphaproteobacteria bacterium (assembly GCA_016937865.1). Lineage (GTDB taxonomy): Bacteria > Pseudomonadota > Alphaproteobacteria > Rs-D84 > NBLK01 > NBLK01. The sequence goes on along the minus strand of JAFGVS010000001.1, from coordinate 2,665 downwards.
CTTGTTGCTTCTTTGTATTTATTCCATAAGTCGCCTATAGAATGTCCTTTTTCACGTATAGACTTAAGTTCTTTTGTAGAAATTAATGTTTCTTTATGAAGGGGATGTGGTTTTAACAGATAAGATTTTAAATATTTTTCAATTGTATGAGAAAACATCCAAAAATATGTGCTTCGCATATTAATTCCAGAATACCATAGCAAGAGCATGCTTATAAAATCACTATTAGCATTGCTCAAAAGGCTTTGCCAGGTTTCTTCCTTTAAATCTTCTATTCCGCCATATTTCATACATTAACTGTATTCTGATACCATACAAATTTCAATCCTTTTTAGATGCAATATTTCCTTCACAAGAAGTTAGTGTGCCACCCATTCATCTCAATCACACAAAACCCTTTTCCTTTTTGCCGATCTTTGATATACTGTTTGTATGTTAAGATTTTTACGTGCTTTTTATGTCCGCGGAGCGGGGCGTCGCATCGACTGGTTGATCGAGCTTTTTTTTGTCGCCGTTGGGTTTGGGTTGTTGTTGTCGTTTATCAGCGCCTCTTCTTGGGATAATGCCTGGCACACCACGAGTCCTTTTACGACAAACCTATTGGGAACCACTGGCGCGTGGAGCACAGATGTTTTATTTTTCCTCTTTGGGGTGAGCGCCTTATTTATTCCTTTCTTTTTTATACGACTATCGTTTATCGAAGATCGTTTAAAGCGCGCGCTCTTTTTTGTTTTCTTGCTGTTTACTTTTTCGACAACGCTTTCTTTGTTTTTTAATCTAATCACAACGGATTCTTTTGTCGGTGGTTTGATCGGATATAGCTTGGGCTATTCTTTGAATCTTCTTTTTACGATGCTTGGCTTAGATTTCGTTTCTTTTTTTGCCGTGCTCGGTGGATTTGTTTTAAGTGCCTTTCTTTTCTTAAACTCTTTTGCGTTCACTTTTAAAGATGTGGCTTACGCCGAACAAAAATGCGTCGCGTGGTTGCGATCTTTTTATGTCCTCTTTAAGCAAAAGCTGATGCCTATGTCTCCGGCACCCAATTATGCATCTGCGCCTAGAACCCCTAAAAAACTGGTGCAACAAAAATTGCCTCTCCAACGTACTGTAGCGCCAATGCAGGTCCCTAAACGTGCCACCTTCCAATTGCCCCCTGTTTCTTTGTTGCAAGATGTGCCAACAGCAACCAATGCCGGTGAAACGAAAACCATGCAGATGCAAAATGCGAAAATGTTGGAACATTTTTTTGCCGAATTTAAAGTCGAAGGATCTATCAAGGCTTTTCATCCTGGACCTGTTGTCACGCTCTATGAATTTGAACCTTCGTCTGGAACGAAAACATCCAAGGTTGTCAGTTTAGCCGAAGACGTCGCGCGTTCCATGAGTCTCGATACGCTGCGCATTGCGCCACTGCCTGGTACCAATCGCATTGGGGTCGAGCTGCCGAACATGAAACGTCAAATCGTGTATTTAAAAAAGAGTTTAAACAGTGGATCTTTCAAAGACGTCTCTTATTCTTTGCCGATTATTTTGGGGAGTGATATTGGAGGAGACACCGTTGTCGTGCCTCTGGAAAAAATGCCTCATTTATTGGTCGCTGGACGCACAGGATCTGGTAAGTCTGTCTTTATTCGGACCGTTATTTTATCTTTACTCTATCGATTAAAACCGGAAGAATGCCGTTTAATTCTGATTGACCCCAAAATGTTGGAGTTCAAAGATTGGGATGATATTCCACACTTGTTAACGCCCGTTGTTACCAATCCAAACGAAGCGGTCAATACGTTGAAATGGGCCGTGCGTGAAATGGAAGAACGGTATCGAAAAATGGCCTTACTCCGCGTGAAAAACTTGGAAGGCTATAACAAAACCGTCAATGACATTTTGGCCAAAAAACAAGTCGTCAAACATCGTGTCAAAGTCGGCGTTGATTCTTTAACCGGACGTCCACAATATGAAGAACGTCCGATTGACTTAAAACCTTACCCTTACCTTGTCATCATTATTGATGAGCTGGCCGATTTAATGTTGGTGGCCGGGAAAGAAGTCGAAGCCTCTATCCAGCGTTTGGCCCAAATGGCCCGGGCGTCTGGAATCCATTTGATTATGGCGACGCAACGTCCGTCCGTGAATGTTATCACAGGAGTGATTAAAGCCAACTTCCCAACCCGAATTAGTTTCCAAGTGTCTTCGAAAATCGACAGTCGCACCATTTTAGAACGCCAAGGGGCGGAACAATTATTAGATCATGGGGATATGTTGTATATGGCGGCAGGGCGCAACCCTGTGCGTGTTCATGCACCATTTGCGACGGAAAAAGAAGCCCAAAAAGTGGCGGAATTTTTAAAGGCGCAAGAAAAACCTAAATATATTCATACCGTTGTCGAAGAAAAAACAGACCAAGCCCCGTCCGTATTAGATCAAGCCTTGGATGGAGGAAGAGAAAAAGAAGACCATGAGCTTTATGAAAAAGCGGTTCAAGTTGTGATCGAAAGCGATCGTCCTTCGACCAGCTATGTTCAAAGACAGCTTCGCATCGGGTATAACCGGGCCGCAACATTGATTGAACAAATGGAAGATCGTGGTGTCATTTCTGCCCCCAACACGAGTGGCAAACGAACAGTATTGGTGAAAAAGCAATGACGGAACAAGATGATCTTTTTGT
>JAFGVS010000045.1 GCA_016937865.1 Alphaproteobacteria bacterium | reverse complement strand
TTCCTGTCCAACAAACCGATACCACCTCTAGACACAATTTGTACCGGTGCAAACGAAAGGAGATGGTAACGGAGTTGACCCATTCCACGGAATATATGCTGCATTCGCAGTAAATGTTGTAAATAAAGCAATAAGACTTGATGCCCATAGATATGATTTTTTCATGATCGGTTTCTCCCATAAATTTTTTCTCTTCGTGGGGGAGTATATCATATTTGAAAGCTGAAAAACAGAAAAATTTGACTCTGCGGATGTACTTCCTATGCCAAAGTAAAAAAACATTAGAAGTTTATGATAATATCGTAGGTCCAGATTTTAACCCCAGGCGTTGCCGTTGGCGAAATGACAACATCCGCCCCAATTGAAATGACAACATTTTTTTTATCACTCACCGGAATATAGGTTGCGCCGTCGCCGACATCACAATCTTGCACAATTCCAACCGGCGGAGACGAAGCCCCATTCACCTGCATTTTACAGTTTTGCAAACTTAATCCTGCATGTGTCCCGGTAATTCCACCCATTTCAACATCGGTGATTCCTGTTGTTCCTTTTACACGATATTTTGCACCGTGTGTCCCAGCACCGCCAGTTGGAGAAATAAACCCATCCCCTCCTCCAGACAATGTTTGGACACCCGTTATAGGGTCAATTGTTAAGGTGTTGGTCGCAAAGTTAGGGGCTGCGACGGTGCCAAAAAACAAACTTTGTCGCTCTAGGATTGTTTGCGCGCATGACAAAGAAGGCCATAAAATGGCTAGGCTAAAAAAAACAATGATATATTTCATGCTTTATCCTTACTTCTCTCTTGTTTATCAAACACCTTTTTCGCTTTTGAGTCAAACAAAAAAGCCCCCCGAAGGAGGCTTTGTTTGAATTCTTATAAATTTTATTGGTAGTTTGCGATAAAATCAAAATTACCTGTATGGACACCTGCAACTGATGGATTTGTAATGGTTGCATCTCCACCGACTTCAATTGTATCTGACCCTGTGCTTATAAAGGTTGCGCCATCGCCTGTGTCACAGGCTTGGTCTGCACCCGCATTTGCACGACAGACAAAGTTTGCGTCTAATGCAATTGTTGCATGTGGGCTAACAAGTGTTGCTGTATCGACCTCCATGTCAATTGTGGCACCAGTAGCAGATGTTACTGTATATTCAGCAGCTGTTGGTGCGGTTCCAACCACAAGTGCTGCGTCTCCAGCCCCTGCAATTGTTCGTCCATCATTTGTCCCAACGGTTACTGTGTTTGACCCTGCTGTTCCATTTAGGACTTGCCCAAATTCCAACGGCACATTTTCTGTGATCGATACGTTTGCTACGATTTCAATGTTCGCATCTGTATTTTCTGTCGCCGCAAATACATTTGATGAAAACATCATAACCCCTAGCGCAAGCATAGATAGTCTTAAAGTTGTTTTTCTCATTTCTCTTCTCCTTTAAATATATAAAAGACAGACTTTATTTATAGACAAGTCTTTCTTTTATGAGGCATAATCATATCACAAAATGAGGGTAAAAAAAAGCCTTTTTTGCTTGTTTCCAATATTTATATCGACTAATGTTCATACAAGAGAGATTAAAAAGGAGGATTCTTATGCGAAACCTAGGTTTTTTGTTGGCTGTTTTAACTGCAATTGTGACGTTGAATGCTTGTTCAAATCATACAAATAAATTAAATGCGGAAAGTGTTAACCGTGGCATTACGTCTTCTTATAGCCCCGCAAAGAAAGAAACATCGACGAAATCTACCGGCGATGGTATTTCAAAATTTTCTTTGACGAAAACTCGCTTTGTGTTTAAACCTGGCCAACGCGGGGATTCTTTAACGATTGTGAACACAGGCACCAAGGATTCTGTTTACCGTGCGAGTTTTATTAATCGAAAGATGTACCCAGATGGTATTATCCGCACCTTAACCCGCAAAGAACCAAACGGACGTTATTCCGATGATTTTATTCATGTTACGCCAAAAGAATTTACAATCAAACCAGGCGAAAGCCAAACTGTTCATCTTTATGCTCGTCGGCCCAGCAATTTAACGGAAGGTGAATACCGTTCACATTTGAAATTTGTTATTTTACCTGAAAACACAGAATCTTCTTTGACCGAAAAAGGGAAAGGAAAAAAACTCTCTTTAAAATTCCAAGCTCGTCCCGGATTTTCCGTCCCCGTTATCGTTCAACACGGAAAAAATCTTTCTGTTAAAACGAGCATCACAGATCTTAAGCTAAAACGTGATAAAGAATACTATGTGCTCCATTTTGCTTTAAACCGTCTTGGCAATATTTCTTCTTATGGTGATTTAGTGATTAAGCATATTTCTAGCAAAGGCAAAGAATGTGAACTGTCGAATGTTCAAGGTGTTGCGGTTTTCCCAGAGGTCACAAAACGTCCTTTAAAAATTTATGTTAAGCCATGCCAAGGCATGCCGTTAACAAATGGAAAAATCAGTGTTGAATTCTTAGACAATAAAGACAGCTCTCTGATTGCCAAAGAGATCTTGAAACTTTAGCTAATCTAAATAGAATGCACATTGCTTTTTGGCCGCGCCTTTTGTTGATTTTTACCCTGCTTGCCGGATTCTCTTTTTCGGCAAAGGGACAAGGTGACCTCCAAACGAATCATTCAGATGCCAGTGTCATTAGTATTTCTGATGATAACCTTATTATTTTAACCGTTGATGTCGGTGGTATTCCAACCGGAAAATATATTGAAGCTTATAAACATGAGGGCGGATTTCTTTTCCCTTTTGGTACCTTGGCTCAAATTATTAATTTTGAAATCGATGTTGATCCGGAAAATGGTAAGGCCACTGGATGGTATCACTCCCAAAAAAATACATTTTCACTTGATTTGAACAAAGAAGAGGTTTTTATCGGTGGTGAAAAAAAAGATTTCAACAAAACTTTAATTGTTTCTTATTCTGATGATATCTATATTGATCAATCTCTTTTGAAATCGTGGTTTAACCTGAGATTCAATCTTGATTATACGCAATTAAAATTAAAAATTGCTTCAACCGTTCCCCTTCCCGCAGAAGAACGCCGTATCCGTGAATCTAAATATGACCGCTTTATTTATCGGACGCATCAAGAAAAACCCAAGCTCCCACGGAAAGAAATTCCTTCCAAATTTATTAGCCCGCCTTTTTTTGATGCCACCCTTGGTGCGTCGAACAGCAAATCGCCAGACGATACTGAAACCAATTATTCTTATTCTGTTTTATCGCAAAGTGATCTTGGTTACTTAACACAAAGCACTTTTGTTTCTGGGAGCAAAAATGATGATCCAACCAGTTTGCGATTTAGCCTAAATGAAACCGATATTGAAGGTGATCTTTTAGGTGGATTACATGCCAAAAAAGTTTCTGTGGGGGATGTGGATATTTTATCGCGACCTCTTGTTTTAACCGGTGGGGGAGGACGTGGTTTTTTACTCACAAATAATGACTTTAATCGATCCACGACATTTGACACACGTACTTTTATCGGGACACTAGAACCTGGGTGGACGGTTGAACTTTATCAAAATGGCGTGCTTATGGATTTCCAAACAACCGGTGATAATGGCCGTTATCAATTTTTAGATATGCCTGTTTATTAGGGAAATAATTTATATAAGCTCGTCGCGTATGGTCCACAAGGACAGATTAAAGAAGAGACTTTTCAAAGTTTGATTGATGACAGTATTTTACAACAAGGGCGCTTGCAATATAATGTTTCTGTCGATGAAAAGAATCAGACTTTATTTGGCGTTGATGAAACAGATCGTGTTTTTGAACATGAAAAAAGAGAACGTGTGTTATTCGATACCGAATATGGCTTGACCGAGTCTGTCACCGCCGGGTTTGATTTTATGCGCACACCTTTGGAAGATGGCAAAATGCACGACTATCTTTCTGGGTCTCTTCGCACCACCCATTTTGGCATGTTTACTTCTGTTGATTTCACACAAGATATGGAAGATGACGGTCAGGCCTTTACGCTTCGAAACCACAGTCAAATTGGGTCGGCTAATTTAAATTTACATTATCAAAAATTCTGGGATTTCACCAGTGAATATTTCAATACGCCCGAAAAACGTTTAGATTCTTTGTACAAGGCTGATATTGTTGGGACAACCACATTATTTTCGTTTCCGAATAACTACCGTTTCTTGGGACAAAAAATCAATTTTGAAGATGGGCGCATTGAAGATTCTTTTAAAAATTATTTTTCTGCCTCTATTAAAGGACTACGATTTACCAATGAATTAGAGTGGTTACAGAAAACGGAAATCGATGAAACGAAATCAAAAAATATGCAGGGGAATTTTTCTATTCGTGGACGTTTTCACACAAACTTGATCCGCACCAACTTATTTTATTCTTTGAATCCCGAATCTGAATTGACTCGCGCCTTACTTTCTTTACAACATCGTTTTAACCAAGATTTGAATGTTCAGGGGGATTTTAGTCAAAATTTTGATTCTGAAAAAACAAGAGATATTACCTTGTCTTTGAATAAACGTTTTAATTCTTTCATTTTAAGTGCGCGTGGCTCTGCGAATACCCAAGAACAATACTCTATTGGATTGCAAATTTCTTTTGGCCTTGGGTTTGATCCTATGGCTTATAATCCCATTGTTCAACGCGACGGAATGGCTGCACGTATGGCCATCAACCCTATTGGTTATTTTGATCACAATAATAACGATATTTATGATGATGGAGATACTATTGCAAATGATGTTTATTTTAAAACCAATGCTTCTGCACATCAAAAAACAGAGACTGGGTTAATTACGGGGCTCGACCCTTATTCCCCTCAAAACTTTGAAATAGACACCGCTGCCCTTGATAACCCTTTATGGAAATCGGAAGGCCCAGGCTATGCTGTAACGGCCCCTCCGGGCACCGCGAACCTCTTGCCAATCAAGGTTCATAAAACAGTTGAAATCGAAGGAACCGCCTGGATTGTTCAAAAAGGTCAGAAAAAACCTGCAAAAGGAATCCCCCTTATTTTAAAAGATATGGATGGCAAAAAGGTTGCAACGACAACAACCAGTTCTTGGGACGGGTATTATAGTTTTGCGCGCTTAAAGCCTGGCATTTATGCTTTAGATATTGATCCGGAAATTAAAGCACAGCATCATGTTCAATTGCACCAAGACATGATTCTTTCCGTTTTGAAGAGCGATATTTATACTGGCAAAGATATTCTGTTACATAAAAGAGGCGTTTCTATCCCGCGTTCTATTCGTTTGCCGGCTCCAACACGCGTGCCTCCGGTTGCTCCATATTCGAAATCATCTGTAACCCCAACCGCTCTTCCGACCCCGAGTGTGCCGTCCGCAAAGCCGCAGCCAACAACACCAAGTGGATCGTCAACAAAACCATATTCTGCGACTCCAAATGGTTGGATGTTCCCATCCTATTTTGGGAATTAAAAAAGCCCCTAGAGAAAAATAAGGGGCTAAAATTCTTTAATAGTTAACTGTCACCTGGTATCCTGAGCCAGATCCTTGACGTGTCGTATAGTTTCCAGCAGGCTCGTTTCCTGTAAGATCAATTGACCCAATAATCCCAAACCCAAGAGTACCAGATCCGCTTAAGGTCATTGTATGTGTTTCAGTTCCAGTCCATATTTTAGGGTAAAAAATGATAGTATCACCGGAGCCGTTATCAAGGGTTGCAATAGAGCCACTAAGCGCTGAACATCGAAGGATGTATTTGGGTGCTCCAGTAACATTAATGGAGCCAACTACAGGGCTTCCAGAACAAACGTAGGTTGGCGGGCAAGTAACAACGTTTCCTACGCCTATCGAAACCGTTTGAGGACCAGCAGCAGGGTCAATGGCAATTGTCCCGAATTTAAGATCCGTCCATCCGTTTGAGACAGTCAAAGGGTTAGAAAGTTCCGCTTGAGCGTGGCCAGGCCATGACATTTGAAGTTAGTACAACCCCCATACAAAAGAGGGATAGTTTAAATAAATTTTTCATGTTTCCTCCTTTTTAAGTGTGATAATAACACACAGGCGGAGTATAGCATAATAATAGGCTAAAAAAAGAGCCTTTCGGCCCTTTCTTTACAGTTTGAATGTCTTTATAATCTCCAATGGGATTTCATCTTCAATGTTTCCCGTAAATTTAATTTTAACTTCTTTTCCTTTTAATTCTTTTTCTTCTATCGGGACATACGTTTTTTGTTCATCTTTGTCCACGATCAATCGATTTAATGGAATTTCAACTTGTCGGCTTTTAATATGTGTATAAACAGCAACTCCATTTAAAATACCAATAAGATCTTCTCCGTCAAAAATTTCGATATTTCCACGGATAGATTTATTTCCGTCCCGCACTAGATCTAATTGCAACAGAGCTTCTTTTTTTGCCTTCTTTTTGGATTTTTTATCTGATGGCGCTTTTTTTGATTTCAGCTTTACAGATTTAATGTCTGCTTCTGCAGACAAAAGTCCTTGACGCAAAACCAATGGAATCGCAACGCGGTATTCACTTTTAATAATCCATTGTCCATTTATAACATCTGGTTGGATAAAATCAGGGTGCTCTTTTTCCAAAACGGCAAAGTAAGATAGATATTCTCCGGTTTTAACGTCCGCGCCTTCATCTTTGAAGCTTATTTCAAAATAGCCACTTTCTTCTGAATCTAAAGCCATTTCTTTTGGCTCTACTTTTAAAAATTCTTCTGCAAAAGTCATTCCTTTTTTACTTTCAACGGTCTTAAAGCTACCGTCCTTCTTTTGAATATATTTTAGGAATGCTGGACGATACACTTTTTTAAACGCCCCAGGGTTTGTTATTTTGACGCGCATCGTTTCTTGATGAT
>JAFGVS010000044.1 GCA_016937865.1 Alphaproteobacteria bacterium | reverse complement strand
CGCGACAAAGAAACACGATCACGTTCTGGTAATTGTTGCACCATCCCCAGGGCATGGCCACGTGGGATAATAGTCACTTTATGAATAGGGTCGGCCGCAGGTAATTTTAAATTACACAAAGCATGCCCAGCCTCATGATGTGCTGTGTTTTCGAGTTCATCCTTGGAAAGCAAAGTAGAGCGACGTTCTGCTCCCATTAAAATTTTATCCCGCGCATCTTCAAAATCAACAGGCATAACTTTTTTGTGATTTTTGCGTGCCGCAATCAAGGCGGCTTCATTCACAAGGTTTTCCAATTCCGCACCAGAAAAACCAGGCGTTCCACGGGCAATCACAGACGAAGAAACGGAATCATCTGTTTTTATTTTACTTAAATGCAGTTTTGTAATTTGCTCACGACCTTTAACATCAGGTAAAGGCACAATAATCTGACGGTCAAAACGACCAGGGCGGAGCAGGGCAGGATCCAAAACATCCGGACGGTTTGTCGCGGCAATCAAAATAACCCCTTCGTTACTTTCAAACCCATCCATTTCAACAAGCAGCTGATTAAGCGTTTGCTCACGTTCATCATTGCCTCCACCATAACCAACCCCACGAGATCGACCAACAGCGTCTATTTCATCAATAAAAATAATACAAGGCGCATGCTTTTTACCTTGTTCAAAAAGGTCGCGAACACGGGATGCACCAACCCCGACAAACATTTCAACAAAATCAGATCCAGACATACTGAAAAAAGGCACGTCAGCTTCTCCGGCAATCGCGCGAGCCAACAAAGTTTTTCCGGTTCCAGGTTGCCCAGACAATAAAACGCCTTTTGGAATACGTCCGCCGAGACGTTCAAATTTTTTGGCATTCTTTAAAAATTCAACAATTTCTTCGACATCTTTTTTGGCTTCTTCAATCCCCGCAACATCTTTAAACGTAATTTTTTTTGTTTCTTCCGTCAGCATTTTCGCACGGGATTGTCCCATTCCAAATGGGCTGCCTTTCCCTCCTGCGCCACGCATAGAGCGGATCATTAAAATTAAAACAAAGACCCAAAGTAGGGTTGGAATAATACCAATAATGAATGAGAAAAAACCTTCTTTTTCAGCCGGTTTTATCGCAAATTTAACATCTTTCTTTGACATGATCTCATACAAGTTTGGATAGTTTCCAAGCAACGTGGTGAAAGCAGTCCCATCTTTTTTTGTCCCAAAAGCCCCTTTGTCAGAAAGCGTTACTTCTGCAATTTTCCCATTTTTAACGTCTGTGATAAAATCAGAAAAAGTAATTTCTGTGGCGTTTTCGGTCGGGGTGGTTGTTTGACCAGGGAAAAATTGATCTGCGACAAAAAAGATCGTAAGGCCGATAATAACCCATCCCAGCAAATGTTTTAAATTAATTTTCATATTTTATTTTTCCTTCAGTTCATAGCCATTGGCGGTATCTTTAATAACAAAACCAGCTTCATCAATTTGATCGCGTATAATATCGGACAAGGCCCAATTTTGTTGTTGGCGTGCAATTAAGCGTTGGCCTGCCATCATTTTAACTTTTTCTGGGATTTCGATTGTTTTTTCTTTTCCCAAATCTAATCCAAAAACACGATCAGCCTCATACGTAATATAGAGCTTTTCTTCCGAGGATAAAGAGGAATCATTGATAGCATCTCTCAAAACGGTCATAGCTTGTGCCGTATTAAAATCATCAAACAAAACAGTTTTGAGTTCATCCAACCATTTATTTGTCTCTTTTGTTTTAGTCGGCGCCGGAGCATCTTTCTTTAATCCAACAACCTTTTCGTTTAAGCGTTCCAAGGCCGTTTGCGCCATTTTCACAAGATCTTCCGAAAATTTAATAGGGGTTCGATAATGGGCTGTCAAAGCCAAATAGCGAACAGCCAAAGGATCGTAACCTTTTTCAATATAATCTTGCAAAAAAACTTTGTCTCCGGAGGATTTTGAAAGTTTTTTACCGTCTGCGCGAACAAGGAAATTATTGTGTAACCAATATTTAACCACCCGATGTCCGGTAATCCCTTTGTTTTGGGCAATTTCATTGGTATGATGAACGGGAATATGATCAATCCCACCCGTATGAATATCTACCTGTTCACCAAATTGAGAAAGACAAAAAGAACTACATTCTATATGCCATCCTGGGAAACCGACTCCCCAAGGGCTATCCCATTCCATTTGACGCTGTTCATTTTTTGGTGAGAACTTCCACAACGCAAAATCGGTTTTACATTTCTTTTCCGCCATTTCAACACGCTCACCCGCGCAGAGGCCTTCGATATCGAGTTTCGCGAGCTCCCCATAAGTTGGATCTTTGATGGAATCAAAGTAAATCCCATCGGAGGTTTTGTACGTAAATCCTTTTTCTTCCAAAGTTTTAACGGCATCAATTTGTTCTTGAATATAATCAGTGGCCTTGCATGTAATGGGGGGCTTGATAATATTTAAACTTTTTGTATCTGCAAAAAATTGATCCGTATATTTCTTCGCTAAGTCCCAAGCGGAAATGCCTTCGTTTCTGGCCCCTTTTTCCATTTTGTCCTCACCCGTATCATCATCACTGACGAGGTGACCAACATCGGTAATCCCCATAACGTGGTTAACATGATACCCGGCAAAGGTGAGAGTGCGTTTAAAAACATCGGCACAAATATAGGCAAACATATTGCCGATGTGTTGCGTCCAATAAACCGTTGGCCCACAAGTATACATTTTGACCTCATTTTCATGATAAGGTTCAAATTTTTCCTTTTGACGGGTAAGCGTGTTGTATAAAAATAAATCCATTGATTTTCCTTTTTCCCAGAGGTGGTATCGGTTTGTTGGACAGGAAAGTGGCAAAATTAAGCTACTATCTGTTTAATTATCGTACCACTTTTTTCTCATGT
>JAFGVS010000043.1 GCA_016937865.1 Alphaproteobacteria bacterium | reverse complement strand
TTTACGTATTCTACTCATTTTTGATCTCCTTTTTGATCTAAATTAGTAGCTTAACACACTGTCCGAATTTTTGGGACCACCTCTCTTGTCTGGTGGTGTTGGTTCTGTTTTTAATGCGGAAACACTTGCGCCTTTTAAAAAATTAAAAGCGATTGCGACGCGATCGACTGGGATAGATCACATTGATCTTGCGTATTGTCGAAAGAATAAAATCAAAATTTTATCTGTGCCTCATTATGGGGCGGCAACCGTTGCAGAATTTACGTTTACGCTTCTTCTTTCTCTGATTCGTAAGTTGGCTGATGGACGTGAGATGTTGGCTGAACTGCGTGTTCAACAAAGTGCGCTTTCAGGTATGGATTTGGCCGGCAAAACAATTGGTCTTATTGGTCTTGGGGATATTGGTGGCCGTGTGGCACAGATTGCACAAGCTTTTGGGATGAAAGTATTGGCGTATGATCCATATATAAAAAAGAAAGCTGGTGTTAAATTTGTGACGTTGGATATGTTGTTGTCAGTCTCTGATATTATTTCGCTTCATTGTCCGGCGACGTGTGATAATCAATTTTTATTAAATGCTGAGGCTTTTAAAAAGATGAAAACAGGCGTGTTATTGATTAATACGGCACGTGGTCAACTCATTGACACAGAGGCTTTATATGAAGCTGTTTTAACGAAGAAAGTTTTGGGTGCGGCGTTAGATGTTGCGATGGAAGAGTTCTTTTTATTTTCTTCTCCATTCGTTAAAGATGTTAGATCTTTATCAAAGGAAGAATTGGAAGTCGCATTTTTAAATCAAAAGTTATTGCAGATGGAAGAAGTTATTATGACCCCGCATATGGCGTTTAACACCCAGGAAGCAATCTATCGGATATTGCAAACGACATTACAAAATATAAAAAAACTCCCATAAAATGGGAGTTTTTTATTGGAATGATTTTTCTAGAATGGGATTTCGTCATCAATATCATCCATTGCAGGTGCTGGTGTGTTTGGTGCACTGGATGAGGAAGAGGATGGTGCAGAGCCACTATCGCCGTTTGCACGGTCCATGATGACAAATGTGCCGTTATAGTTAGAAAGTACAATCTCAGTTGAATAGCGATCTTGTCCGTCATTACCCTGCCATTTACGTGTTCGCAAAGATCCTTCGATATAAATACGTGATCCTTTATGGAGGTAACGTTCTGCGAGTTCGCCTAAACCATTTGAAAAAATAACAACGCGGTGCCATTCGGTACGGTCACGTTTTTCGCCTGTGGTTTTATCTTTCCATGATTCGCTTGTTGCGACGGAAAATGTCACGATTTTTGATCCGTCTTGTGTTTGACGTACTTCTGGATTTTGTCCGATGTTTCCAACCAGAATGACTTTGTTAATACTGCTAGGCATACTTTCTCCTTTATTTTCTGCAAAAAAGGTGTCTTTTGGGTCTATTTTTTCATTTCTGTGTGATCTGCGTGTCCTCATGTACCCAATGTACACTGTGGTACTCGTCACTTGAAATAAAAAAATCCCCACCAAAACCATACAAAGAACGGCGTTCTTTGTATTTACACTATTTTTTGTTTTTTTATTTAAGCGAAAAATAGCATAGTGGTTTTAAAACACAAGGCATAAAACCGAAAAGGTTGAAAGTTTTTTGAAGGACTTTATAAATGGTGCGGTCGAGAAGACTTGAACTTCCACGGACTTTCGTCCACAGCGACCTCAACGCTGCGCGTCTACCAATTCCGCCACGACCGCACAAAGATAGCATGGATACTGTCTTATTTTTTTGGATATTTCAAGTTTTTTTTAGAGGTTAATAGTTTACTGTGATTTGATATCCCGATCCGCCCGCGTTTTCAGATGAATATGTTCCGGCGGGTTCGCTCCCTGTAAAATAGATTTTTCCATTTACAGTACGTGTACGTTCCCCATTTGGAAATATGTCTAGGGCTCGTGTGTCTGCCCCACCTAAACTCGGATCAAAGACGATTGTATTTCCGTTGCCATCACTTAGAATCGCCGTTTCGCCTTCTATACTGACATAAACAGTGCTCCACGGATTTCCTTTTATAAGGAGAAGGCCATCTGTTCTTTGTCCTGTACACACATAAGTTGCTGGGCAGTCAGATTCGGAAAGTATCATTTCTTGAGGACCTGCAGCTGGATCAATTGCGACGGCTCCGAAGTTTATTGAGGTTGTTTCTGTAATACTTAATGGATTAGTTAATTCTGTTTGTGCGTGTCCGGTACCGGTTGCAGCAAAAGTATTTGAGGTAAGTAGTAGTCCTAGTATGAATAGTATTTGTTTCATTGTTTTTCCCTTTTTTATTTACGTCTGTAGGGATAGCATTTTTTTCGCCTTACCACAATATTTTTCTGATTGCTTTTGCTCCGTTGCTTCTTTACTGTTCGGATAAGGAGTAGAGAGATGCATTTATTTACAAAGAAAAAACGAAATTGGAAAACCCCGTTGTTTTGGTCGATGGGGATTTTGTCGATTTTGTTGTTGCTACTTGTTATAAGTTTGCCTCTTTTCTTTTCTTCTGATTCATTGAAGCCACAGATTGAAAATGCGTTGTCTCAACAATTGGGCCAGAACGTGCAGGTAAATGGTTTTGTGTCTTTTCGGTTGTTTCCGCGTGCCTTTATTCGCGCCAAAAAAATTCAAATCGGTGAGGGAAAAGATCAAATCTCTATTGAAAAAATGGATTTTCATACTTCTCTTTTTTCGTTATTTAGATCGACATCTTTGGTATCGGATTTAACGTTACATAAAACCCATTTGGCGTTTGATTCTTTTGATCAAATGTGGGCGTTACTCGGTGGTGCATATCACAAAGGGTTGAAAAATATTTCTTTAAAAAATGCAGATTTGCACGTTGGTAAAGACCACTTTGAATCGGTTGATTTTACATTATATGAAGAAGATGATATTCGTCACTTTTCTTTAAAAGGCAATTTTCGCGATATTGAATTGGGCCTAACCGGGCGTTTGCATGAAACAGATCCGCAGCCTTTTCAAGGTGTTTTTCGTTTCGTTGGTGGGCGACGCTTAAATATGCAAGGTCATATTATTCCGCAAACGAAAAAAATAAAAGCCTCTGTCGATGGAAGTTTTCCGATGGAAGTTTTTGGTGATTCTCTTTTAAAACAATTCTCGTTTTTAAAAATATCTGGTGAATTGGAAACGGATTTTTCCACTTTTACTTTTTCGGATGTTCTTTTATCTGGGAAGGATTTTTCATTTGGTGGTCATGTTTCTTATGAGGATGTTTTGAAAGTTCGAGGTCAACTACATCAAGTGCCAGCCTGGGCGGTTGATCCAGCATTTGTTGAAAATCTTTTAATGCGCCATCCTGTTGGTGTTATTGATATTGTCGACGTTGTCAAAGGCGCATCGGCCTGGCAGACAAAACGGACAAAAGATTCGTTGATTGTGGAGCAGATTCATTTGCGCGATATGCAAGGTGATTCGCTTTATTTGCAAGGGACCACTTTCTTTGATCCAGAATTTTCATTTGATGGTAAAATTGATTTCGAAAAAGAAAAGCAGTCGGCTGTTGGAAAGCTTTTTGTTACGCCTTCTTTTCTGAAAATTTATGAGGCTTCTTTTGGGATTGGCTCCCAAGCCTATAGAGGGTCTGTTCAGTTTAATCGTCAGACAAAGGATGCAGAAGTTGTATTGGAAACAGATCGTTTGGATTTATCCAAGACTTCTTTTCCGTTTGATTTAACAGGGCGTTTTGCTGCGAAAGAAATCTATTTTGGAGACCGTGTCATTGCGCAGGCACAATTTAAGGGAACATTGTCCAAAGGACGTTTTTCTTTTGATGATTTAGTTGGTCAGATGAATGGTGAAATGGTTTTAGGAGAAGGCGGTTTTGATGATGATTCTTTTGTTCTTAAATTAAGTGGAACAGATGGTCGGTTTCTTTCTGCTTTTCTGCCGGGGATCTTTGATTTGCCTCTTTTCCCAAAAGAAAACGTGCAAGAAAGTACGTTGGAAATTAAAGATCAAACATTTGCCGTTATGCAAAAAAATGACCAGGAAACTGCACATGTTGTTGCACGGGTTGAATCAGATACGGTCCATGGTCAGCTGACTTATCATTCGGATACTTTGGCCCCTTTGATAGATAGTCTTCCTTATTTAAAAGATAAAGTGTTGGATAATACGTTTATGTTTACTGGGCGGTTTACAGGTAAAAAAAATTATTTTGAAATGCCGGATGTGACGCTGCGTTTAGGTGGGAATGCCTTTCACGGACAATTATCAAAGATGTTTTTAGATGGTGAAAATGCATGGTCTGTTTCTTTAAAAGGCGATAAGTTAGTTTGGTCTTCTTTATTTAATACAGCTTCATTTCGACCGGATATTTGGGATGACACGGCTTTACCTAATTGGGATTTTCTTTTGAGTAAAAAGATCGAATTTTCATTGTCTTTAACGAATTTAATCGGCACACGGTTGGGACATGCTTTTTCAATCGATTTGAATACGAAATTGATGCCGATGCAATTGGCCATGCGGTTTCATCAAAAAGATGGGGATGCGCGTTTACATTTTACGCAACAAGATGGTCTTTATAAAGGATTTGTGCATACCAAAAATTATCACCTGCCGGAAGCTTTGTTAGGGCAAGATTCTATTGATCTTATTTTAGGGCTACTAACTATGGAAAGTGAATTTGAAACCCAAGGTCAAACGCCGCATCAATTATTTAAAAATGCGATTGCTTCTTTTGATATCAAAAGTAAGGACGGAACTTTAATTGGTCTTTCCCCTTACCATGCTGTTTGGAATGCAAAGGAGGCTTTGCCGCGTGGGCAGGGCGCCGTTCGTGATGCCATTATGCGTGGGTTGAAAACAGGACAAGCGCCGCTTAAAACATTTTCGTGTCGCGGTGTTTTGAAAGCAGGAAAAGTAACAGTGCGTTATGGTCGATTTGCCTCCGAAGATTTTGAAGATGGGACGTTTGAAAGTGTTTTTTATCCTTTGAAAAAAAAGATTAAATTTAAATCTCGATTTGGGTTAAAAGGTTTAAGCCCAAAACCAATTGATGTTCAATGGCGTGCGGAAGACAGTTTGGTTTCGCCTGAAAAAACAATAACTATTTCGAGTCCGTATGCGTATGATCCGGCGTACCTGAAACGCTTGCGGAAGAAAAGCCGACGGCATTAAAAAAAAGGATCCCATTGGATCCTTTTTTAATTTAAGCAGAAGGCCTATTCGCCGTCGTCACCGATAGACGATACTGGGCAAGATTCCATAGCTTCTTTACAAGCCGCTTTTTCTTCATCTGCTACAGGTTGTTTTGCAACAAATGCGGCGCCCATATCATCTGATTGAAAATGATCTGGGGCCATTGAATAACATACGCCGCAAGAAATACATCCTTGACCGCTCATGTCATTTGCGTCCGTACAGTAGAATTTTCCAGCTACGTTTTGTGGGTGTTTCATATTTTTATTTGCCATAATATTTTCCTTTTTTGTTTGCAAAAAAGGTGTCTTTTAAATCTATTTATTCCGTTTTTGCGCGATCTGTGTGTCCTCATTGGCGTCATGCCAACTGCGGTACGCGACACTTAAAACGAAAAAATATTTTTTAAAATCATAAAAACAAAATAGGTTTGTTTTTATTTCCACTCTTTTTTGTCACACGTCTTTAGTTAATTTCTGTTTTTTCTATTATTCGTTTTCCGGGGTTCTAAATTTATCTTTCATACACACGGTTTTACTTTATCGTATTTGATTTTTTTTATCAATTATTTCTTGAAGAATGCACTTGGGTCTATACCATCGATTTTTTCTGGCATTTTTTCGGCTAAAGCTTCGAGGCCACCCGCACCTTGGAGTTGTTTCATCATTTTTTTCATTTTTTCATGTTGCTTCAATAGTTTTTCGATTTCGCCAAGTGGGCGTCCGGATCCTTTTGCGATTCGGATTTTCCGGGCCTTTAAGATAAGGGCTGGGTTTGCACGTTCTTTTGGTGTCATCGAGAGTAAAATTGCTTCTTGATGTGCCACGCTTTTATCGTTCATGCCGGCGCTTTCAAGTTTTTCGGTTAAGCCGCCCATGCCAGGTAAGAATTTTAAAATCTTTTTCATGGAGCCGAGTTTTTTGACTTGGCGCATTTGGTTTAACATATCATTTAGGTTAAATTCACCAGAAAGCATTTTAGATGTCATGTCTTGCATCGCATCTGTATCCATTTTGGCTTGTGCCGTTTCGACAAAGGAAACCACATCCCCCATACCCAGAATTCGGCCCGCCATACGATCTGGGTGAAAAACATCTAGGTCGTCGATTTTTTCCCCAATGCCGATAAATTTAATGGGCAGATTTAATGTTTTGGAAACAGATAATGCAACCCCACCCCGAGCATCACCGTCAAGGCGTGTTAGAATCACACCAGTGAGATTTAATTTTTCATGGAAACTTTTGGCAACGTTTAAACTTTCTTGGCCTTGCATGGCGTCGGCAACAAACAAGGTTTCAGTTGGATTTAGTTTTTTGGATAGGTCTATGGCTTCGTCCATCATGTGATCATCGATGTGTGTGCGACCTGCGGTATCAAAAATAAGGATGTCATAGTTTTCCGCCTCTTTTAACGCGCGTTTTGCAATTTCAGCCGGTTTTTCTCCGTCTTTTATCGCAAGTTTTTCAATGCCAACTTGTTCACAAAGCGTTTTTAACTGATCTTGGGCGGCGGCACGATAAACGTCTGCGCTGGCCATTAGAATTTTTTTATTTTCTTTGGTTTTGAGTAGGTTTCCAAGTTTTGCCGCACTGGTTGTTTTTCCGACGCCTTGCAAACCAACCATTAAAATAACGGATGGTTTTTTATCTAAATTTAGTGGGGCTATTTTTTCACCAAGGACTTTAATTAATTCATCGTGCACGGCTTTGGTAAACGTTTCCGCGGGGGAGGTTTCTTTAATTGCTTTTTCCCCGATCATCTTTTCTTTGAGCTCGTTTAAAATACTGCGGACAACGGGTAGAGCCACATCGGCTTCGAGTAAAGATAAACGAATTTCGCGTAAGACTTTGGAGAGTCCATCTTCGGTTAATGTTTTAACGCCGCGGAG
>JAFGVS010000042.1 GCA_016937865.1 Alphaproteobacteria bacterium | reverse complement strand
GAAAAAATCGAAGCGGATTTAATTATCGCTATGGCTGGTCGTGCGACGGAAGAATTATTCTTTGGTAAAAATAAAGTCACAACTGGCGCCATGTCCGATATTCAACAAGCCACCCGTCTTGCACGTTATTCTGTTACAGAATGGGGATTAAGTGAAAAAATGGGCCCAGTGGCTTACCAAGAAGCGGAACTTGGCTATGGGGAAACTCGTCAACGCACTAACATGTCGAATGAAACCGCCCGTGAGGTTGATAACGAAGTCCGAAAAATGGTTGAGATTGCATATAAAGGCGCCAAAGAAATGGTTTCTAAGTATAAGAAAGAAGTCTCTGTTATTGCCAAAGCTTTGTTGGAATTTGAAACCCTTTCTGGCGACGAGGTCAAAAAAATTATCGCCGGGGAAAAATTAGATCGTAAGCCTATTAAGATAAAACCTGTTTTGAAAAAAGCATGATTTTCTAATTTAATATCCCAATGTAACCTCTTGAGAAACGACAATTAAAATGATTCTTACAAAATCTGTGACAACTATTTTGCCTCCCAAAATGATTCATTCTGGAGAGAGTCTATTTTTTGATAAAAATACGCCATACCTCATAAAAATCCCACTAGGTTCCTGTATTTCAATTGTCCTTTTTGATTCTTCTAAAAAAGAAGGATGGGCCTCGCATTCTTTCAACAAGAAAGATATTGATTCCTTTTTCGAAGAAACATATCCATTTTATTCTTTTAATCCAAATGTCGGTGCTTATTTATATGGCGCGACAGAAGCCCATTGGCTCAGACAAATACCTTTTTTATCTAACAAAGACCATGCCCTTCAGGCATTAGAGACAAAAAACATTCCTTTGAAAAAAAATATCACGGGAACGTCTATGACACTTATCATCCGTCCTCCAGATAAATTTAGATGTGTCCTTTATGATAAAACGCGTTAGTTCTTCTTTTGTCTATGTTCTCGTTCTTTTCGATAATTATCTTGAAAAAAAATAGAATAAACTTTAAGATCCTTAACACATCTAAACTCAAGGAGATTTACAATGCATTCAAAACACATTAAAATTAACGACACTATCACTCTTGGAAACGATTTGCCGTTTGTTCTTATCGCAGGCCCTTGTGCGATGGAAAACCGTGATCACGCCATTATGATGGCAACGGAAATCAAAAAGATTACAGACGAGCTCGGCATTCCGTATATTTTTAAATCTTCTTTTGACAAGGCTAACCGCTCCTCAATTACATCAAAGCGTGGTTTTGGAAAAGAAAATGCCATGCCTGTTTTTGATGAAATCCGTGAAAAATTAGGTATTCCGTGTATTACAGATATCCATTTGCCAAGCCAAGCTGAAGAAGTGGCAAAGCACGTCGATCTTTTACAAATCCCAGCCTTTTTGGCACGTCAACAAGACCTGCTAATCGCCGCCGCGAAAACCGGAAAAACGGTCAATGTTAAAAAGCCACAGTTCCTTGCGCCACATACGATGAAAAATGTTGTCAAAATAATGCAAGACTCTGGAAATGACCGGACTTTACTTACCGAGCGTGGAACATTGATGGGCTATGGTGATTACGTTGTTGATTACCGTGGTATTGCCGAAATGAAAGAAACCGGTTATCCGGTTGTTATTGATGCGACACATTCTGTCCAGACTCCCTCCACAGGTGGAACCTGCAGTGGCGGTGCCCGTCAATATGTGCCTACAATTGCGCATGCCGCCGTTATTCAAGGGATTGCCGCGGTATTCCTTGAAGTCCATCAAGAACCTGAAATTGCGCCTTGTGATGGACCGAACATGGTTCGCCTGTCTCAATTAAAAGATTTTCTGAGCAATTTGAAGAAGATCGATGAATTGGCGAAGTCCTTACCTGAAGTCAAAATGTCTTAAATACTTGCAAAATGAAAATTGATTGCGTATAACAAAGGCGATCGAGATAGAGAATAAAAGGAAGCCGCTCTCCGGCTTCCTTTTTTATGCAAAAATTTAGGGGCATCAAATGATACCCCTGGTTAACTACTTTTTTGTTTGATCTTTTTTCTCCGCTTTTACAACGTACTTTTTTTTGGGTGTAACAACTTTACCCTTTTCCTTATTCGCGCGTATAGTTTTACTCATTCCAAAAGATTTTAAATTAATTAATAAAAAAAATATATATAATGATTAGGGTTAACCCTAATTAATGAGACCAAATATAAGAGAGTCTTCATTTTTAGTCAAGAACAAACTTATAAAAAAACCGAGGAATGTCTATTTAAAGTCATTCCTCGGTTTTTTTATTCTAATTTCGTTGTATGGCTAATCTAATTTGCCGTCTTGGCTCATTAAAATCGCGATTGGACGGGTGGATTCAAATTCAGATAAAATCAACATCAGCATCACCATTAACGGCACACAGACAAACATTCCAATCACGCCCCATAAAGCGCCCCAGACCATCAGAGAGACGATCATGACAAATGGGCTCAGATTTAAAGAACGGCCCATGACACGTGGTTCTAGGATATTTCCAATGAGAACCTGTAGCGTTCCTATTCCAATCAAAATACCCAAGACTGGTGTCATGCTTTCAAATTGGATTAGCGCCATAAGCGTTGGTAAAAACGTTCCAATGATGGATCCAAATGTTGGGATATAGTTCAAAAAGAAAATCATAACCGCCCAGAAACTCGCAAAGTCCAGTCCGATCGATTTCATTACGAGATAGGATAACAAACCTGTTGAAAGACTGACGAATGTTTTCACGGTAAAGAAAATCCGGATTTTATGATCCAAATTCTTTAAAACCTTATCCGCACGCTCGCGGTTTTTGGGTTTTGGAAACAAAGCCTGTAGTTTTGCTTTAACGGTATTTTTTTCCATGGACATAAACAAGGCGAAAAGAACGATCATAAAGAGTGTTTGCACGATGGCTGTCATATTTGCCGCAACCGCTTTGAAAAGTTCGGGCAATTTAATATGGCTCATGATTTCTTCGGTTGTAATAGGGGCGTCGCCCGGTAGCATTGCGAAAATATTTCCAAGAACACTTTGTAGTTTTGTCTGATATGCAGGAGATGCCGCAATAATTTCACTCAAGTTGTTCTGAATGCCATAAACAATAAAAACAATCATCCCGACAATGGCCCCCATTCCCAGAATCCCGGTTAGAATCTTCGTCCAACGGTTTTGGAAATGAAGTGGTAGGTTTTTATAGAGTGTCCGCCCTGTGGCTTCCACTAGATACCAGAGAAAAAAACCAAGTACCAATGGAATTAGCAAGCTTTTCCCAATAAATAGAAAATAAAAAAATAAAAAAACGGATCCGAGGAATCCAAAAACTGATAATGCGCCCATGATGTTCTCCTTTTATAAGGGGAAATCGTAGTCTAATTTAAAAATGGAATCAAGGAATTTATAAAATGGTCCGGGGGGTAAGAGTCGAACTTACTAATCAGGGACTTACAGTCCCTTGCCTAACCGTTGAGCTTCCCCCGGTTGAAAAGACCGTGCTATTATTCCTGATTTGATTCAAAGAGTCAATTATAAAATCATACTTTATTATTAATAATACCTACTTGATTTTTTATCTCACATCCCTCATACTGCGCTCCTATTAACTTAAAAATTAAAAATATGACATTAACAAATGAAGAGGCGATGGATCAGGTTTGTTCTGGTTATTGTCTAAATTGCCCGGTGGCAAAAGATAGAAAATTTATGACAATATTTTGCCGAAAAATTGGCATGAGAATCCGTCTTCGCCTCCTAATCTGGCCGAAGCATCCCAGGTTAAATTAAAGAAATACTCTGATTATTATTGGAGTGTTGTTTATAAGTTTTTCTTGACTTTTGTTTTTTTTCTCTTTAGGATCACATTCTTAATATTAATCTTTTAAAAATAAAATTATGCAACAGAAAGAAAAAATAATAATAGGTGATACTTGCCCAACAGCAAATGGTGTACCTATTACT
>JAFGVS010000041.1 GCA_016937865.1 Alphaproteobacteria bacterium | reverse complement strand
GCGCTTGGCCAAATACGTATACCCGTTTTGCACGTGTTGCGCTTGTATGGGATCGTTTGGTTCGCCCAGATGGTGCGGAATTTATTTTTGCTGGTGATAAACCGATATCTGGAGATGCGCAAGGAAAACTCGGCGTTCCTGGGAAAGGAAGTACGGACTATTTAGAACAATTTGTTAAACCGATGATTACCAGTATTGTGCCGGCTGCGATTAATTTGATTTCGCCAACCGCTGAAATTTTTACGCGCAAACTTTTAACAGACAGTGATGGTGATTTGAATATTTTGGAAACAGGTGAAAGTACCAGTAAAGAAAAAGCCAAACAGGAAATGATTGCGACGTGGAATAAGATTGCGCATAAGCTTGTCGATGATACATTGGAAAATACAACCCCTCCTTTTGTTGTGCCTGCGGGAACACGGATTACGATTTATCCGAAGACCGATATTATGCTGCGCTTTGTCGATGATGATTCTTTGTTTAATGTTGGAGATTATCGTGATAAATTGGTAGATGATGCCGATGGCATTGGATCTGTAAAAGAATTAGGGCCAACTAATTCTGCAGAAGAGGCCGTTGGTAATATCAAAGATGTTGTTTCGGATATGGGGGCGGCTCAGGCTATTCGTGATCAAGAAGAGGCTGCCAGGGCGGCCGCATGGGCGGAAGCAACAAAGCAACAAGATTTTAGCGTCGCAAATAATGATCCTTTGGCTGTTTTTGATGAAGAAGTGGCTGTTGGAAAATTGGCAGATGGTACGGAAGTTTATCAAGATGCTGATGGCTATTATTATGGTTATGATTCAAGTGATATGGATTTCGATGTTGATGAAAAAGATGTTCAGTTTTATGATTAATAATTAGATGTTTAATATGTTCTGTTAGAAGGAGAAAAGAAATGCAGTTTGTTTTTACGTTTTTAAGTTATTTTTTTATTGGATTAATAACCGGGGTTCTTTTTTCACCTCAGATTCGCATGGTGATGGATAATGGCGTTGTTCCTCTTGTGTATGACGGTTATACGATTGTTAAAGGACAAGTTTTAACCCTTATTGATGGGGCTTCTACAGCACCGAAGACGACTGTTTCTTCAACGGTGGAAATGCCACAAAAAAATAAAGCCGTTGCGGTTGATCAATTTGGCGCTGAAGTTTATCGTGATGAACAAGGGCTTTATGGGATTGATGAGTCTGGCCAGGTGTATAAAGTTTTAGAAAGTGAAATTGATTATTTTTACAATAATTAAAAGATTTATATAAAAAAAATCCCTGCCATTTGGTGGGGATTTTTTAGGTTTGAAAGGGGCCTGCTTTAGATCGCTTTTATAATCGGCAGAAATGTTTCAATTTTTAAAGCGGCGCCTCCAACAAGGATGCCATCCAGGTTTTCAAGATGAAGGAAATCTTTTGCACTTTGCGTTTTAACGGATCCACCATAAATGACTGGAACATTTTTAATTTTTTTGATTTCGTCTATTATTTTTGCAACTTCTGTTGGAGAGGGGACGCGTCCAGTGCCAATGGCCCAAAGAGGCTCATAAGCCAAGACGACATTATCATTGTTTGGACAACTTTCTTCAATTTGTTTTTTTAATACTTTTGTGGTTTGTCCGGCGGATTTTTCGGACTCTGTTTCCCCAATGCAAATAATTGGGATGAGTTTTGCTGATTGCGCTTGAATCGCTTTTTGTTTAATCTCTGCGCTTGTTTCAAAGCAGTAAGACCGGCGCTCGGCATGTCCAAGGATGACTGCGGACACACGAAAATCCGCGAGTTGTTTTGCGGCGATTTGACCTGTGTAGGCGCCTTTTTCAGCGGCTGCGCAATCTTGGGCCCCAAGTGCGACTTTCGACCCTTCTAGAACGCTCCCAACTTCGGCAAGGTGTGTAAATGGTGGACAGATAATGATTTGTGCTTTTGATTCATCTTTCAAGGCATCGGCGAGATCTTGGGCCAAATTAATGCCTTCTTGGCGAGATAGGTTCATTTTCCAATTTGCGACAATAAGCTTACGCATATTATTTTCTCCTTTATGTTTTTGGAAATTAAACCGGTCATCTCATATAACCGTTTGCGAGACGAGCTTTAATTTCGCTTGTTTTCAACTTCGCGTAACAGCGTATGGCAATGACTTCATAAATAATATTCGTCCTGACTACGGCCGTTTCGTTGTTTTGATTGAGGTTTTCGTTTTAAAACGATATTAACTTGTTTCCAAAATAGTTTCAAGGGATTCGATGTCATCGAAGAGTTGTGGTGTCGATTTTTGCATTTCCGTTACCGCGCGTACGGCATATAAAATCGTAGAGTGATCTTTGCCCCCCATCTTGCGTCCGATATCCGCATAGGATAGATCCGTGTGTTTAGAGCTTAAGAACATGACCATGCGGCGTGCATAAACAATCCGTTGTGTGCGTGCTTTACCCATTATTTCAGAAATTGTGACGCCAAAATAGGCAGATGTTTTTTGTAAAATGGTTTCTAAATTGGTTTGTGTCCCCGGTGTTTCTATCATATCAGATAGGATATGGCGGACTTCTTTTAAGGAAAGAATTTTATTGGTTAATTGTGTGTGTGCGAAAATGCGACGCAGGCCACCTTCGAGTTCACGGACATTGCGTGTGAGTGTTTCAGACAAGAAATCTTTAATCGTTGGGTGTAATGTTGCGCCGAGTTTCTCTGATTTTTCTTGAATGATGGCGTGTCGTAATTCTTTTTCAGGTTTTCCAATGTCTGAAATCATACCAGAAACGAGGCGTGATTTTAGGGCAGGGAGGAGGCCAAGCACGTTGAGCGGTCGATTAGACGATACAACAACTTGGCGCCCTGAACTTATGAAGTCATTTAAAATATGCAAGAATTCTTGTTGGAAAGATTTTTTCCCGTCAATAAATTGAAAATCATCAATTAATAAGACTTGAACGCCATTGAACTGTTCTTTAAATCGATAGGCCTCTTTGGCTTTGATCGAGCGGACAAACATTTCAGAAAACTTTTGAATAGAGGTATATAGCACACGGCGTTTTGGTGTTGTTTCACGGATGTGATGTGCAATTGCGTGTAATAAGTGTGTTTTCCCAAGGCCAACAGGGGCATATAAAAATAATGGGTTATAGAGTTTTTCAGATGTTGTTGCAACTTTATGTGCAACCGCATAAGCGAGCTGATTAGACGGCCCTGTACAAAAGTGATTAAATGTAAAGGTATCATTCACCAAGCTTTCTACAAACCAAGATGCTTCTGTGTTATTTGTTTGATCCATAGGAATTGAAATCGGTGTGATTGCTTGATCATTTACTGGGGTTGCTGTGGATATCGTTTTTTCTGTTTTGCGTACATTTGTTTTTACGTTTATCGCAATGCTTTTAATATCATCAAAATGCCCACTGAATGTTTCTGTTAAAACAGTCATATAATTACGGCGTACGAAGTCAGCTGAAAAACGATTTGGAAGAGACAAGGTAAGCTGGCCAGATGGGTCGAATTCATCAAAAGACAAACCGTCGAGCCAGCTTTCAAAAGAAGCCTCTCCAATACGTTGTTTTAGTTCTTCCTGAATTGTTAAGAAGGTTTGTTCAACGTTCACTACTTTTCCCTTTCTCTCTCTTCTCGCGACGCTATTAACGGATGGCTCTTTATTTTCAAGCGATCTGTCAATAGCGCCGTTGTTGTAATTAATATGGAGGGAAGTGTTAAAAAAAAATGAAAAAATCGTTTGAAAAATTTTTTTCATCCTTGACGGTTTTTCATTTGACGCAGAAAAAATGTTTTTTCAAAAATCTCGCAAAAGGCTTCAAGACAAAAGCTGCTGCGATTTTTTATCATTGATTATTTGATTCGTGTCAAAGTGTTTTTTTTATTTTCTTTTTCTTTATAATCAGTGTGTTATGTCTTTTTTTTTGAAAAAAAATTCATTTTTATAAAATTTGCGCGAATCTCCTCTTTTTAGGTTGAAATATCTAAAATTCTCTCTTTTCTTTTTTTCTTTTTTTTAATATTTATTTTGTCTTTTTTGGCTTGGATTAACTCCGAGTTAGCTTTGCTTTATCTTTTTTATTTTTATCTAGAGCCAGAGACAAAAAAAAATTGGCTGGTTTGAAATTAAACGAATCCGCCATCTTGACTTTTATCTTTTTTGGTTGTTTTTATGGGCGTGTGAGGATCTTTGCACCTTTGGAAGTGACCACAATGGTATGTTCAAATTGTGCTGATAGAGCGCCGTCTTGTGTGAAAGCCGTCCATTTGTTTTTTTTGTCGATGAAATACGTGATTGAAGGCGTTGCATTGATCATTGGTTCAATTGTAAAAACCATTCCTTCTTTCATTAGAACGTTATCATATTCTGGATGATAAAAGTGGAAAACGTGTGGGGCTCCATGAAACATTGTGCCGATTCCATGTCCACAAAAATCACGAATAATCCCATATCCTTTGGGTTTCGTTATTTTTTCAATGGCTTTTCCAATTGCGGAGAATGGTTGGTTTGGTTTTACAACGTTAATGGCCTCCATTAAAGCCAGTTTTGTTGTTTCAATCAGATCTTTGGCTGTGTCCGATATTTTACCAACCGTATACATGCGAGATGTATCGCCATAATAGCCGTTTAGATTCACTGTGACATCAATATTGATAATATCGCCGTCGTATAACATAATGTTTTTATGTGGGACTCCATGACAAATTTCATCATTTACACTGGTGCAAATTGCGTGTTTATAGCCTTTAACTTCTAGTGGTGCAGCTTTTCCGCCATTTTTTTTAATAAAATTGTGGCAGAGGTCATTGAGTTGCAAGGTTGAGATCCCTGTTTTTACAAAGGGTTCAATATAATCTAAAGTTTGCGCCGCTATTTTTCCAGCGGCGGCGATATGTTTGATTTGTTCAGGTGTATATATTTCAATTCTATTCATTGTTTTTAAAGGATAGCCTTTCGAAACGAAAATTCAAGGATTTTATAAGGAAAGCCCAAGACAGGTCATTTGAGTTATGGTTTTGGCGGTTTGAGATTCTGTTTTGCACCGTTTTTCAGCACGCATAAGCGATTTCATGGCATTGAGTAGTTTTTTTTCAGACCATTTGTTTAGTGCTGTAATGTATATACCTTCGGTTTTAAAGAATAAATAGGGAATGACTTTTTTGGCCGCAGCCCCGGCGCTCATTCCCGTGTTTTGCCATTTCTTCATTAAATAAATTTGGCGTATGTGAGATAGTGTTACGCGAATGAGTGTGATTGGATTTTGACCTTCTTGGTATAGACGGTTAAATAAAAAAGGAAGTCTTCCAGATTCTTTGTTTGTAATAGCATAGCCAATGTCAGAAACTTCAACAGATGTGCCATCTGTTAAAACGGCTTTGGCGATTTCATATGAAATTGTTTTTTCATGGCCAAGGTAAATCGCAAGTTTTTCAAGCTCTTGTCTGGTTTGTGCTCGGTTTTCCCCAAGGTGGGAGAGCAAAAATTGCATCGCATCTTGTGAGCATTGTAGCGCATGATTTTTTAGAAAGGTATCAATAATGCGTCGTAAAGATTTTGCGTCATCTGGATAACAGGCGAGGGTTGCGATTTGTGGATCTTTTTCACAGAGGTTGCGAAATTTTGTCCCTTTTTTAAGATTCCCCGCCCGGATGATAAAAAAAGCAGAAAGACCATTTTGATTTATAAGGTCTTCTAATGTTTTTTCAAATCCAATTGGTGGTTCGTTTAGACGAATTATTTTTTGTTCCGAAAAAAAAGACTGGCTTATCGCTTCGGTGTAAATTTTTTCGGGTTCGCTTTTTAGCACATCGTTTTCAATATCAATAATTTCAATGTTTTCATCTGAATCGCGAAAGCTTTTAGTAATTTGCCCGTAATGATCGACAACGCCGCCTTCGTCTGTTCCAAAAAGCAAAACGGCTTTGATGTCTCCAAATCCGTTTTTTAGATATTTACTTAAATCGAACTCGTTAATTTTCACTTCTTTTTTCTTTTATTCATAAAGGCTTGGACGTGTGCCAGGATTTGGTTCCCGAGTGTTTCTGTTGCACGGTCATAGGAATCTTCGGTTGCTGTCATCGATGAATAGACACTGGTTAACACTTGGTATGACGCGAACGCCGTTTCTTGTGATTTGAGGATTTCTTTTTCATCCTTGGTTGAAACAATACGATATTGCGCTTTGGCAATCACGGTTCCCCATGTCGCAGTCGCATCTTGCCGCAATCCACGTAAATCGACACGTGGCTCATGGAGTGTTACCTCCAAACGATATTCCGGGTTTTGAGGATCTCCGGTTGGGGATAAATTTTCACGGAGCTGTTGGCGTAGATCAATCCCTCGTTTACCATTGATTGGTTTTACCAGCATACTATAATGTGTGGTTAGGCCAGCCGTGGTTTTTTTTTGATACATCGGGGAAAAGCCACAGGCGGACACAAGTAACAAAATCGTGAGTCTCTTCATCATGCCAGTGATTTTAGAGTGAGAAGGGGTAAAGCGCAAGATTTATTTTTAAAATTCGTCTTTGGTTGGGCGATTGAAGATATCAAGGAAGGCCTCTTTGGGGGCTTTCTTTGCAAATAGGATTTGCGATAAGGCTTCGCAGATAGGCAAATCGATATTTAATCTTTGGGCCAGTTGCATTGTTGCCTTTAATGTTTCGATGCCTTCGGCATGTTTTGCCATCGTTTTGTTTAAAACAAAAGATTCGCCATAGAGACGATTATGGCTGAATTTTGAAAAGAGGGTCGCTTCATAATCGCCAAGGTGTGCCAAGCCATAGGCCGACATTTTGTCACCGCCAGCGGCTTCAATCAATTGTGATATTTCATACGTACCGCGTGCCATCAGTGCCCCTTTGCTGCCCTTGAAATTTAGGCCATCTAACATTCCCGCCGCCAAGCCGATAATGTTTTTTGTGGCTGCCCCGATTTCCGTGCCGATTAAATCACATCCTTTATATACGCGGATGAGGTTGCTATTGAGCAAATTGGCTATTTTTTCTCTTGTTTCTTCTGAATCTGAATCGACAAGCATACAGGTTGGGCTTTTTTCCGTTAGGCTTTGCACGTGGCCGGGGCCAACAAAGACTGCTGTGGAGACCTGATTGCCCAATTCTTCTGTGACGATTTCTGTGAGTCGTTTACCCGTCTTGGTTTCAAGGCCTTTCATACATAGAATAAATGTTTTTTCTTTTAAGTTTATTTTTGTTTTAGAAATGTTTTTACAGAGGTCGCGAAATTTTTGTGTTGGGATCGCAATTAAGATGATGTCTCTTTTCAGTGCTTCTTTTTAAACTATTTGTATAGGAAACACTTTGGGGGAGCATTAGATAATCATTTTGATGTGTTTTAGATAAAGATTGAAAGGTTTTACTTGTTTTTGGGGCGTAGAGGAGGGGCTTGTTCCCGAGATATGCTTGATACCACGCTTGGAAACTTCCCCATCTTCCTGCACCAATAATAGATGTGTTCATGTTTTTTCCTTTTGTTTATTTTTTAGCTTAACTTGCCTAGAAGGTCAAATAATAAAAACTCTTTTTTAAAATACCGTTTTTTCTTTTTTTTGTAAATTTGTTTTGCTATGTTCGTTTTGTCGTTTAATTTTAATGACATTAAATAAAAGGAGAGAAAAATGAAAATTATATTCCAATCATCACTTGCTGTGATTGCTTTACTTGTTAGTTCAACTGCTTTTGCTGCCACTGGAACAGGTCATGCACAGGCTGTTTTGGACAATCCGCTTGCCTTGCAAAATTTACAAGATGTAAATCTGGGAACGATTGCGATTGATCCAGGTGCTGGTGCACAAACTGTTTCTATTGATGTTGCTGGTTCTGTAACTTGTCCTGCAACGTATGTTTGTTCTGGATCACCAACGTTTGGTGTTATTGAAGTTACTGGGGCGCCAAGTTCTAATGTTGATGTTTCTATAACGGGGGCTACGGCTACTTTAGATGACGGTAGTGGTAATACCCTTACTTTTGACCCTGTATTAACAGGTGATATTGATACTGGTTCTGTTCTTTTGGATGTTTTAGGAGGGACTTATATTTATGTAGGGGGTTCTATTGATTTTCTTGGCACGGAAACAGCAGGAACTTATACTTCACAAAATGGTAGTGGATACACGGTTACGGTGAATTATTAAATTTTTAATATATAAAAAAGCGGTGCCTAATGCACCGCTTTTTTATTTTATGGCGTCCCCGAGAGGGATCGAACCTCCGACCTAGTGTTTAGGAAACGCTTGCTCTATCCAACTGAGCTACGGGGACAATCGTTGAATTAAATATCAAATTCTTTTTTTGTTAAAATAATTTTGAGCCAAGGGCTATATTTTTCTGGGTTTTCTTGAATATCTTTTTTCAAATCAGAAAGCTTTATCCATTTGTATGCATAAACTTCTTCTGGATTAGGGGATATATCAATAGGCATATTTATTTTTGCGGTTAAAACATGGTCTAGCTCATGTTCTGTTAATCCATTATCAAATTCGGCTTTGTAAATAAATTTGCCCATATAGTTAAATTCTTTTACATCAAATCCAAGTTCTTCTTTTAGTCTTCGATGGCCTGCTGTTTTTAAATCTTCATTTAAAAAAGGATGAGAGCAACATGTGTTTGCCCAAATGCCAGGACAGTGATATTTTGTTAAGGCTCTTCTTTGAATTAAAAGTTCTTTGTCTTCATTAAAAACAAAAATAGAAAAGGCGCGATGTAAGAGGGCTTTTTCATGTGCTTTTATTTTTTCTTCTGTGCCGATGACTTCGTCTTTTTCATTTACTAGAACAACATCTACCATTGTTTCTCCTTATATTTTTTGGGAGTATAATATTATTTGTTTCTATTTTCAATTATGAAATAAATAAAAAAACGGTGCATTCTTGCACCGTTTGTTGTCTGGGTTGTCATGCCCTTAGAATTTAAGACGCCCTTTTATCTTTCCAATGTGGGCTTGATAGTTGTTGCGGAATTCATATTCATATTCCATTCCAAGACTGTAGTTGTCTTGTGTTAGGAATGATGCCCCAACAGCAGAGCGGATCATCATGCTTCCGAAGTCTACAGATTCTTCATTGCCAACGACAAGGCCCGTTGCGTCATCCAGGTTTGCAATTGTTGCTGTATCGGCAAAATCATATCCGGCTTCTACACGAAGGTATGGGACAATCGCATTTCCTGATTCTAACATCGCTTGATAAGATGTTGTCATCCCGATATCCGCGCGGATGCTTTCTTGGTTATATTCATCCACTGTTGTCACACCATTTGTATGTTTTTCAATAACGGCATTTTTGTATTGCAAGCCAACAAAAGGCTCAAGTCCGAAGCTTCCTGCATGGAAACGGGCGCCAACACGTGCTAACAAACCGGTGTTTTCAGAGTCAAAGGATGCATCTGCGCCAGCAATGGTTTGATCAAATGAGGTAATCCCATAAGTTGCCGCTGTTTCTATGTAGAAAAGTTCAAAGTCTACAACACCATATAATGCGGCGTTAAAGGCTTCAACATCAACATCAAAGGCATTACCTTCTCCTGCGATATTACCTGTTGCGTAGGTGAGGGCTAAACCACTGCGGATGAAACCGAAGTCATAGTCGTATCCCATAATCGCTCCCCCAATGTTTGTGTCAAATGCGGTCAGTGATTTTGAGGCATCTCCGTCATAGCTTCCAGATAACCCAAAGGCTTGTGCCCAAACATTGTTTTTAACTTCATCCTGATAGTAATAATAGCTGCCGTAATCCGAATAGATGGCTGCATATTGTTGACGCTCACGACCTTCTTTTTGCATGTTTGTTTCTTGCATGCGGGAAAGAATGACACTGTCGGATGCGGTGCTGATTTGTGTTGCAACGGCACTTCCAGTCCCGCTTGTTACTGCTCCACTTGCGGCAACAACGGGAATGATTGGTGCTTCCATAAATGAAAGATACAGCGTATCTCCATTTTCATCGAGCGTTAGTTCGTAGTAATGTTCACTGATATCTGCTCCGGTTGTTACAACGGAAATATTTTCTAATCCGAAAATGGTTGCACCTGCGACTAAATCAACATCGTCAGCGGCGACGGAATTTCCAGCAGAAACAAGTGTAATCCTGTTTCCGATAAGATCTGTTTCCACAGGAACATCAATAATGTTTAACTCTAGAACACTTCCTGATGCAAAGGTTGCTGTTGTTCCAAGCTCAAGAATACTATGATCTGTATCGTTTATAAGGTCATCAAGTGTCAGGATAAGGCGTCCAGACTGTTGGTAACTTCTTTCTATTCTTTGTGTTGTTGCGGAAAGTTCAACTGTTCCATTGTTGATAAGGTGAGTCGCATTAGAATTTGATGTTTGCGTTTGTAGTCCCGCAGACGCGCCGGAATCAACAACGACAAGTGCTCCATTGTCTTCTGTCATATCAAAATTGATATGCGTGTTAACAAGTGTATCATCTGCAGAATCCCAAATATCTGTTCCGAGAGTTTCTTGTGTAATATATATTGCCGTGCTTACAGTTCCGTTAACAGCAATGCTGTTTGAATTAGTATATGTTCCTTCTCCGGAAAGCTTTAATCCTCCACCATTAACAACAAGATTCCCAGCTGGCCATTCATACCAGCCTCCACTTAAGAGGCCATTAATAGTTCCCGTTGTGTCGTTTATATCTCTATAATAGTGTCCCCAACTCAAACTAACATCACCACTTGCTGTCATAGATATTGTTCCTCTATTTACAAGTGCCCCATAGATTAAAAGATCCCCTGCGCTATGTGTGTTTTCAATATATCCTTCATTTAAGAAGGTTCCACGAATAGCACTATCATCAATACCTGTTGTTATGTCCATTATCCCTGTGGCGGTATTCCAGCCGTCTCCTAGAGTATAGCCAACACCTGATCCTCCAAGACTAGGATCTGTTGTTCCTCTATTTTCGAAGAAAAAACTGGATTGAGAATCTCTAATTCTTCCCATAATACCATCTGTGTCATTTAGAATATATACGTTATTTGAATTGGCATAGTAACCACTAAGGTATCTTATTGTTCCGTGGTTTATCATGCTTATATTATCCCCAGAACGATATTCAAATACACCAATTTCACCGCCGTTTTCATTATTGATTGTGTTAAAGCCATATTGGTTTAGTGTTCCAATGCTTCCGGTATTTGTTAGTGTGTTGTTTCCTCCATTCATTGTCAGGTTTGTAATATTTCCACCTGTATTATTGTTAATTGTTGCATTACCAGCTGTTGCTGATACTGTGCCGATTGATCCTGTATTTGTTAGATCTGCATTTGTTCCTGCAAAACTAAGTGTTGCGCCAATTGATCCACTATTTACAACAATATTGTTGCCATCTTCAAACGCTACACCGTTATCAATTTGTCCAGTGTTTGTTAGTGTGTTTCCGCCACCACTCATATTTACAAACCCTTGATAACCAATACGCCCATGATTAATGACCTCGTTGCCTGTTCCAACAAATGTGTAACCACCATATGTTGTCCATCCACCAAGGTTATTTGTAAATGTATTGTTATTTCCGGTGAAGGTTGATCCATAACGCATGTTGGCATTATTTTCTAGCGTACTGCCATCACCTGTGAAATTTACCTCAGAGTAGAAATTTCCGTGATTTACAACAGAACTACCTCCTTCAAAATTAAAAACATACCCTCCAGCAAAAGCTGTATTTAAGGTATACCAATTTGTTAAGTGGGCAACGCCAGAAAAATTATTTAGATTTAAATGATATGTGTCGCCGTCATTATATATGCCGCCTCCTGGAGGATTGTCTCCAATCGTTAAATTTAATGTTCCTGTTGCGTTTACGGCGAAGCTTCTCCCCCAATTTGCTTGATAATCTATAGAGTCTTGAATGACCCATGCATATGTATCAATATCTGTTTGATTTAGAGTTAAATTCATATTTGTGTTTGGGTCGATTTCAACTGTACATGTGTCTGCTGTGCATGTTGTTGTGGCGTTTGCACCTAAACTTAAAAATAAAGCTGCTGTGCTAAATAAGAGTGTTTTTTTCATAAGTTATTCCTTTTCTATATGGAGATCGATTCTCCTAAATTTTTTCTTCTTGGGGATTATACCAAAAAATGAGGGGGAGGGCAATACTAAAAATTTTATATTTATATAAGTATAGAACTATTTTTTAGACATTAAAAAAAGCCCACAGATAAAGGGATTCTTTTTTGAGATATTTTGTTTTTGAAAAAATGCGGGTGGAGGGACTTGAACCCCCACGCCTTTCAGCACTGGTACCTAAAACCAGCGTGTCTACCAATTTCACCACACCCGCAAAAGTGTTCTTTTTTGTTCTTGGAAACTCATTCTGTTTGTATAAGTTTCTGTTTTGCCTCTTGTTTGAGGTAAGGGGCTTTGAACGATTATGGATTTTACGAATTTTTTCTTGAAAAGCAAGGATAAAATTGCTATAATCGCGTTTATGTTAGTCAAAAACGTTCTTTTCACGACTTTTACAACAACAACCCCATTGGGGTTATAATCTAATTTACCCGATTTCGGGATTATTTTACAAAATTTTTAACT
>JAFGVS010000040.1 GCA_016937865.1 Alphaproteobacteria bacterium | reverse complement strand
GGATTGAAAACTATTCACGCTATTTAACCGGCCGGAATCCGGGTGAAGCCCCACCAACATTATTTGAATACTTACCTAAAAACGCGCTTTTATTTGCGGACGAAAGCCATGTTGCCATTCCCCAAATCCGAGGAATGTTCAATGGAGATCGGGCCCGAAAGGACACACTGATAGAACACGGATTTCGCTTACCTGTCGCCAGAGACAACCGCCCGCTTAAATTCGAAGAATGGGAAGAAATGCGTCCACAAACCACATTCATCTCAGCAACCCCAGGAGACTGGGAACTAGATCAAACAAACGGCGTTTTTACAGAACAAGTCATACGTCCAACAGGGCTAATTGACCCCATCGTTGAAATCCGACCGGCGAAAAATCAAGTCGAAGATTTTTTAGGACTCGCGAAAGAAACGGTTGCCAAAGGTCATCGCATCCTATGCACCACACTCACTAAAAGAATGTCAGAACAACTAACCGACTATTTGCACGAACATAACCTCAAAGCAAAATACATGCATTCCGACATAGACACACTCGAGCGCATCGAAATCATTCGCTCTTTACGATTAGGAGAAATCGATATCCTAGTTGGAATCAATCTCCTTCGGGAAGGATTAGATATTCCAGAATGCGCCCTTGTCACCATCATGGACGCAGACAAAGAAGGATTCTTGCGCTCAACCAGATCTCTAATCCAAACTATTGGACGCGCCGCGAGACATATCGAAGGGCGTGCTATTTTATATGCCGATAAAAAAACAAAATCAATGGAAGAAGCCATCTCTGAATCAAACCGCCGACGTGAAAAACAAATAGCATATAACAAGGAAAATAACATCACACCCCAAAGTATTCAAAAAGCCGTACAGTCTTCACTGTATGATCAAACACACATTATAACCTCAAAAAAACCGAGAAAATGGCATTTTCACACCGTAAAAGAAGCCGAAAAAGAAATCGAAAAAATGCGTAAAAAAATGTTAAAAGCCGCCGATCTTCTCGACTTTGAAACAGCCTCAAAAATCCGCGACGACATTAAAGATCTTGAAAAACTATATAACTTATAATCTTACATCATCGGATAAGACGCTTTGCTTGAATAATTGTTATATTTGATTAAGTCCTTAGACGGGTAATAGTTCCGAACACACCTTCCATTCTGAAGTGTCGAACCAGTAGGACACTTTGTCGTAACAGAAGAAACAGGTGTCTTCACACAACGTCCATATTTATATTCATAGCCACTAGAACAAGTTTTTGGTGCCGGTGGTGAAATGAGAGCTTTTCGGCACTGACCACCAATTTTTTGATAACCAGCTGGGCAGGTATCTAATATTTTTTTAGAATCTACTTGTTGTTGATACGTCGCGGATCCTCTTGCAATAATGGCTTTTTTGAAAGCGCTCCAAATAGAATCGGCCTTTTCTGCACACGGAATAAGACTCGCAGCACAAAGTCCACGTATATTTTCAGCCAACGCATCTGTGCGACAATCTATACCACCCGTCCCACATTGCGAAAGAGCACAAGATTGTAAATCACGCGCACATTTTTGATAGTTTTGTTGTTGTTCTGCTAAATCTCTTCGCTCTCTTTCAGTACGCATTTTTTCTTCCCGCACACGCTCTGCTTCAGCCATTTTTTCTTCCTCTGCACGCGCCGCGTCCGCCATTCTTTGTTCCCGCGCGCGATTTTCTACATCAATAGAAGCCTTAGCCGCGCTTCCTTTGGAAACCACACTGTTTACAAAAGCCCGCCAAATATCTTCGGCCTTTTCATTGCATGGTGCAATTTTATCATAACAAAGGGCTTTCTTATCCGCCATCATCACAGGGGTTGCGCAATCTAAGTTATCTTCTCCGCAATAGCCACCTTCTTCAAAACAAGTTTGTAAATCACGGGCGCATATCCCAGATTGCTCATCTATAGAATCAACGCCAATTCGAATAGCATTTCGAACAAAGTCTTCCCAAACCGCATCCGCAACATCTTGGCAACGATCCAATGTTTCAGATTTACAGTACAGCTTCCGTTCTTCTAAACGTTGACGCGTGGCACACTCTGTGAAATTTTCACCACAACCCGCTTCTTGTGCCATACAGGCGTGTAGTTTCTGAGAACATTGCGAAGAATTATAAGCATTAACCGTTTTTTGTTCTGTTTTTTGAATTTTATTATAAGTCGCTTGCATAGCCAAATCCGCACGACGCAACTTGTCCGTCAAAAGATTTTCATATCCACGACATGATTTTTGCGCTGAAGCTTCATACGCATCAACAATATAAGTCTTAAAGGAAGACGTCGCGTCCAAATAAGGTTTACAAGCCGCCATGGCATCCTTAAACAAAGCCAATCCTTCTTTACGTTTAGAATCCCCTTCTAGTAGGGCATCTAAACCATAATCCACATTATCAATATCCCAAGGATTTTCTTCATCCTCGTCTTCATTGATCCCCATCTTTTCTAAAATAGATTCATCAAATAATTCATATTGCATTCCCAATTTTGCAGCCTCAACATTAGAAGTCATCTGAAACAATTGCTTCATTTTTTTGTTTACCGAATCTTCTAAGGGTTTTAACTTTGCAATATTTGCAGAACACAAACAACGTCCTGCCGGATTAACAGACTCTGTGTCATTACAAAAATCATCCAGACAAGCCTGAAAACGCTCTTTCCCGGCTTCCATCAACAATAATTGTTCTTCTTTATCTGCTGGATTTGCTGGCTGTGCATACATTTGCCCCGAAGTCGCGGTTAAATCTGCGGCACTTGGCGCAATAACAGGTGAACCCGCGCTAGTTAGAACAGAGGCAGATCTTGCAGGTGCTTGCTGCTGTCCAGATTGAGAAGACGAAATGCCACCACGGGCACGACGGGCAGAACGTGCAGACGTTTGGGTTTGAGTTGAAATAACACCAGCAGATCGAGCAGAACGTGGACGACGCGCAGAACGAACAGACGTTTGAGTTTGACCTGGAACAACACCAGCAGATCGAGCAGAACGTGGACGACGCGCAGATTGCGCCGTGCGTTTAGATCGACTAGGTCTTTTCGAAGATGTTGAACGTCCACTTGTGTTTACATATGGATCAGAATAACCACTTTGGCCTTCCACTGAGAAGGAAACACAAAGGAATAAAACCATAAAAGGCAAAATAAAGTATTTCATGACACGTAGTATACCATAAAATACGACTCAAAAAAAGTCTAAAATTCAGAGTTTAAAAGAGCCCTGTAGACCCCAAACCCTTGTCTCCACGAGAGCTTTTTTCTTCAAACGTTTCAACCACCTTAAAATCGGCTTGTACAAATTCTGAAAAGACGCCTTGCGCAATCCGCATCCCAGGTTCAATCACAAAAGGGGGGTCTTCAACCCCATCCAAACTTTTCGAAAGCTTGGTCAGCATAACTTTAATTTCACCTTGATACGCTTTATCAATCGTCCCCGGCGCATTCACAATACCAATACCTTCCTTGGCGGCCAATCCAGAACGCGGACGCACCTGTAGTTCAAACCCTTGTGGAATGGAAACTTTAATCCCCGTCGGCACAATCAAACGATCCCCAAAAGCTAAGGTCAACGGCACATCCCCCGCATACCGAAAATCAAACCCAGCGTCGGTATCATGCTTGTAATGCATATCCCCCCATTCCCGGTTGTAATGATCTAAATAAATAATTGGCACTTCCATAATACCTCCTTCTATTTTATTTTTTTATAACATCATCCACTGTCAACACAGTTGAAAAGCCTGAATCCTGTTGAACAGCACATGTATATGCGTGAATTTGCTCTGTAGAAAAATCACCAATTTTAAATTCTCCAATAGCATCTTCAACATAGAAGACAGCATAGCCATGTTGAAAAGCTTCCCGGGCAGTTGTGTCACAACACAAGAAAGAAGAATACCCACAAATCAAAACGGTATCAATATTATTTTTCTTCAAAATATCATCCAGTTTTGTCTTCCAAAAAGAACCTGGATAGTTTTTAGTAATGACAATTTCATTCGCATCAGGTTCAAAACCATCAATAAACTCAACCCCTTTTGTTCCATCACAAAAATCTTCTGCCTTAGGGTCCAAGGAAACATGACGAACATGCACACGCAGAAAATCTTTTTCTCGATAGAACTGTAAAAGTTTTTGAATCTGAGGAAGCGATTTTCTTAAATCAGAAATTTCCAAAGCCCCATCTTTATCATAATCTTTTTGAACATCAACAATCAAAAGAGCTGCTTTCATTTTTCATCCTTTTATTTTCAATCTATCCTAAAATAGAAAATACCAACAAATGAATCAAGAGGTTTATAAACAACCTGGATCCTTCGACTACGCTCAGGATGACGTGCCGTGGAAATGAAACACAAACATAGGCCAACATAACAAACACACAATTCAAGAAACGGTTCTTTTCAGAAAACCTCAATCTACATATTACAGCGAAATTAAAATGAGCAAAGCGAATGATCATGGATTGGGGATATTGTCGTTTTAAGTGTCGCGTACCGCAGCGTACATTTTGGTACGTGAGGACACACAGATCACGCAAAAACGGCAATAGGCACAGCCAGGATTAATTTCCCACGTATTTGTTTAGATCCCAATTCCTAAAATTGTGATCTAAAGCTCAACAGAAAAGGTCTCAAATCATCAAATGGTTCATAAGACATCGCCTTACCCCAGGAAATATTAATTTCACCCATCGGCGATCCCCATTTAATTCCAAAACCAGCAGAGGTTCGAACAGACCCTGTATAATAAATATTTGAATCTAAATAACTTGGCTCCCCTAACCATCCATAATCACTAAAAATAAATCCAGAAACTTGATATTCTTTTGGCAATCCAACCGGAAAATTCAACTGTGCCGTTCCATTGGCTTTAGATAATCCTCCATATGCATAGGTCGAGCTGAACTTGCTCCGCGCCCCAATACCGGCCACATCAAAACCACGCAAAGAATCGCCACCTAAATAATAACGATAGTGTCGTTTAACATAATCATCATTAATAGGCTCCAAATAACCGGCTTCTAAAGAAACACCAAATTGCCAGGCATTATCCCAAAAATTATGATAGAATCGAGAAGAAAATCCACTCCGTACAAAACTTTCATCCCCACCAAAACCCGCATAATCGAGAGTCAAAGAAAGGACATAACCCGAACGTGTTAAATTCACATAATCAACCATACTCTTATTATATGTCATCGTTTGCGACAACATCAAAACAAGGGAATCCCCTTCTTCATCTTGGATATCTAACGGCGCAGAAGAAAAAACATTTAGCACTTCTTGTTGATGCGCTTCAAAACGAAGGTTATGATTCAGGCGTTCCGAATAAGACCATCCCAAACGAAGAGCCCCACCATAACTTTGCATATCATATCCATAATCATCGCTATACGCAAAATATGTATAATCGATATCATATCCAGCGGCTAATTCACGACCCAAGAAATAAGGCTCTGTAAAACTAAATTCGAATTTCGTCCGTTTTTGAGAAAATGTCCCTGTTAAAGAAACCGTTTGTCCGCGCCCCATAAAATTGCGCTCTGTAATACCTGCATTAATCAAAGCCCCATTCACCGTAGACCAACCGAGAGCAAAACTCATTTCCCCGGTCGGCTGTTCTTCAACCGTTGTTAAAAGACTCAAACGATCAGGCACCCCTTGGACTTTTTGTGTCCGCACATCAACGGTTTTAAAATACCCCAAACGCATCAAGCGTTGGCGAGACCGGTTCACTTTAGAAAGGTTGAACGCATCTTGTTCTTTCACGCGAAACTCACGCTCAATCACGTAATCCATGGTACGGGAGTTTCCGGCAATTTCCATTCGATTGATATAAACCTTACGGCTTTCTGCGGCCTTAAAAGTAATATCAACCGTTTTAGTGGTAGGATTCTTTTTAGGAATAGCTTTAACAGAAACAAAGGCATAGCCATTATTATTAAAACGCTCCACCATCTTATCTTCCGTTTTATCTGTCGCGGTAATCGAGTAAAAATCACCTTTTTCCAACAAAAGATCCTCTTTTAAATCTTCGTTCGACACATCAGACATCGGATTTTCAATCGTAATTTCACCAAAGGTATAACGTTCACCTTCATCAACAACAATATGCATAAAATAACCTTTGCGATCTGGCGTTAATCCCGCATTAAACGAAAGGATTTTCATATCAATGAATCCATTGCTCTGATAATGACGACGAAGGAGTTCTTTATCATACTCAATACGATCTTCATCATACGTATCAAACGATGAAAAAAAGCGCCACCAGCGCGTTTCACGAGATAAAATAACAGTCTTTAATTCAGATTCAGAAAAAGCTTTATTGCCATCAATTTTAATATCTAAAATATATGTTTTATCTTTTTCTTCAATTTCGAAAACCAAATCCACACGATTGTTTTCTCTCTCAAT
The DNA here is from genome assembly GCA_016937865.1 of Alphaproteobacteria bacterium. GTDB lineage: Bacteria > Pseudomonadota > Alphaproteobacteria > Rs-D84 > NBLK01 > NBLK01. The sequence continues at coordinate 12,205 of JAFGVS010000040.1, read as the reverse complement.
AACCTTAGGCTCAATTTGAACCGAGAAAAGACCGCTTCGCTTATAAACTTCCAACATGCGATCCACAGCACTTTGAACTTTAGAAGGCGAATACGGCTGACGCGATTGAAATCCAACTTCGGCACGCAAAGTTTCATCATCAATCTCATCATTCCCTTCGAATGTCACACGATTTAAAATCGGATTTTCTTCAACCTTAACAACAACGGTATTACCCCGAAGATCAACAGAAATATCTTTAAACAAGCCTGTTTTATACAAACGTTCTACACCAGCATTCAAATCAGAAACATTAATATCATCGCCAATTTCAACACCCAACATCTGGGAAGCGGCTTTTTCATCCATGCGCTTTGTACCACTAACATCGAAGCGCTTTACAACAACAGCAGACACGTCAAAAGAAAAAAACATTAACATTAAAATTAAAAAATATCGCAAAAAAACCTCCTTCAAAGGATCTCTGCACCAAGACTAGCGCACCTTTGAATAAAAGTCCACTTTGATTTTAAAGAATATATTTAAAAAAGATTAGAATTCTTTTTCAAAAAACCTCAATCAAGTAACAAAGTGAAATTAAAGCAACGCGGCGTTATATGAAATAGATATTGTCGTTTTAGGACAAGAACACATTTAGCACGTCAAATGATGTTCGCGAAACGGCAATATATACGCATAAGATTAATTTCCAAGAGAAACAGGCAGATTATTCTTCGGAAATAGATTCTATTTTCGCCCCATCAAAAAGATGCATCGCTTCCGAGACAATTTCATCTTTTTGAACTTCCGCTAAATTCTCTTCTTCCAAGGTCACCCCATCGGATTCTTCAATTAATTCAATAACCCAGGTCTCCCCAGTTTTATCTTTAAGAAAATTAGAAAGACGCAATGTGAAATCACGATTTTGTCCCGGCGCACATAAACATAATTTACCACGCGCACAATGTTCAATACGGGCTTCTTTTTCTAAAACATCTCGCAACAAAACTTCCTTATGATCCGATAATAATCGACAAACATCATGAATAGTTTCAATCGCTTTTTCTGCTGTAGCCAAAGTATTTTCTTGTGATCTATTTTCAGAATCCGGTGTTGATTCGACCGGTGTTTTAGTTGGAGTGCCACCTGTTGATCCATCCGGAATACCCGGCGTTTTCGGTAAAACTTCTTGGGAAAGATACGCAACACGCAAACAAGCCATATCCAAAATAGAGTGTGGATTAGGCGCATTTTTTAAATCTTCTAATCCTTTTAACAACAATTGCCAAACACGTGCAAGCAAAACATATGAAAAATCATTAGCCCGTTCTCTCAGATCTTTTTGCTCTTTTGCAACCGCGGTAACATCTTCAACCGAAGCGGCATCTGCCTTGACCTGTGTTAATTGATAAATAAAATCAAGCAAATCTGAAAGCAGGGCTTTAGGAGATCCACCTTGCATCATAAAATCTTGCGTAATTTTCAAAACAGCTTTGATATTATTGGCAATCATGGCATCAAATAAAGACACAACCGTATCCATATTGGTTTTGCCCAACATTTCAGAAACCAAGTCCGTTTTAATCTTTTTATCTTCAGACAACGAGATTGCCTGATCCAATAACGACAACCCATCTCGAACAGATCCATCTGCCGCATGCGTAATCAAATGTAAAGCCTGTGGCTCAATAGCCAACCCTTCAGAATCAGAAATAAATTGGTAGTGTTTTGACAAAACCTCGGGCGAAATACGTGCGAGTGAAAAACGCTGACACCGGGATAAAATCGTCACGGGAACTTTATGAAGCTCTGTCGTCGCCAAAATAAAAATCACATGAGAAGGAGGCTCTTCTAAGGTTTTCAACATCGCATTAAACGCACTGTTAGATAACATGTGCACCTCGTCGATGATATAAATTTTATAACGCGCGGAAACGGGACGATAGGCAGACTCTTCTAAAATAGAGCGCATGTTCTCAACACCTGTATGCGATGCCGCATCAAGCTCAACAACGTCCATATGACGCCCTTGCGTAATGGCCACACAATTTTCGCAAACCCCACATGGCGTCGTGACAGGTTTTGTGTTTTGACCATCTTCACCAAGACAATTCAGAGACTTCGCAAAAATACGCGCAGAAGATGTTTTTCCACATCCACGAATCCCTGTAAAAATATAGCCATGCGCAATTTTTTCACGTTCAATGGCGTTCATCAACGTGCGCACCAACACATCTTGCCCAATAAGATCTTTAAAGGTTTGTGACCGATATTTCCGTGCCAGAACAACATGCGCCATACTAAATTTCTCCCATATCTTCTAATATTTGTTTTGCAAAACGCCCAACTTTATCTTCCGCAATAAATTGTTTTATTTCTTCTATGCTATAAAACTGCGGACCCATGCAATCATCCCCACCCTTTAATTCTCCTGAATCATAGATGGCTGTATACACAAAAAGAATACCATGCGGACAAAGCGTATAATTTGGGCGAATATTTTCGTAAATTTTAAACAGTTTAATATTTTTAATTTGAATATTAGCCTCTTCCCTCACTTCACGTTTTAAACCATCTTCCCGTTTTTCCATAAATTCAAGACCACCACCAACCGTATAATATTTTCCATGAGATTCTGAAGCTGGTTTATTGCGAAGACCTAAAAGAATTTTATTTCCTTTTTTTATCACAGAATGACATGCAACTTTAATATCCATTTAAACTTCACCCAAATCTTTTAACACTTGAACAACAAAAAGATCAAGTTTTCCTTGGGCAATAAACCCCTTAATTTCATGAATGCTATAAAATTGTGGATTGATACAATCATCCCCACCCTTTAATGCGCCCCCAGCATACGATGCTTGGTATAAAAAAACAAGTCTATGTAACGGACCATCTTTTTCTTGGGTTAAACGCTCATAGACTTTAAATAGTTTTAAATAATTAAGATCAATATTAGTTTCTTCTTTAGTCTCACGACAAATCGCATCCGTCGTTTTTTCTAAAAAATGCACACCACCGCCAACGGTAGAATACAAACCATGGGCAGAGTTCGTTGGTTTATTCCGAATGCCCAGCAAAATTTTACCGTTTTTTTTAATAACCCCCTGGCATCCAATATGAATTTTTCCCATCAAAGCTCACCTAAATATTGTAAATTTTCAATAACTGTAGACCCCACTTTACCTTCAGAGACAAGAGCCCTAATTTCATCAATCGTAAAAAAGCATGGATCCAAACAATCATCATTTCCCAACAGATCTCCTTTATCATAGGACGCCGTATAAATAAAAACAAGACTGTGTCCGCGATCATAAATAAATTCACGCACACGCTTCATTTGAACATCTTTAATATGAATATTCGCCTCTTCCATGGCTTCGCGTCGAAAACATTCTTCTAAGCGCTCTCCCGCTTCCAGACCACCACCAATTGTAAAATACTGACCATGAAAAACACACGATGGTTTGTTTCGCAATCCCAATAAAATGCGTTCGCCTTTTTTAATAATCCCATGACAGGCAATTTTAATCATCGTCGACTTCCTTTTTCTTTTGTCAAAAAACATAAACACGCAAACCATAAAAAACAATAAAAAAGAATGGCATTTTAAAAAAAGAAATGATATACACAAGGTTAAAATTAACTTTTTAAAACCAAGGAGTCTCGCAATGTTTAGCATAGACACATTAAAAAATGATTTAAAAAATAAAATGGAAAAAGCAATTGATGTTTTAAAACACGATTTCACCGGGTTGCGTACCGGACGCGCGTCAACAAACCTTTTAGACGCAATTAAAGTAAATGCATATGGGTCCGAAACCCCTTTAAATCAAGTCGCCTCTCTTTCAGTACCAGACGCAAGAACCATCAGCGTAAGCGTTTGGGATAAAGGGCTTCTTGATTCTGTCATGAAAGCAATTACCGAATCTGATCTTGGATTAAACCCACAAAACGACAGCACACTCATCCGAATTCCATTGCCTGCCTTAAATGAAGAACGCCGGAAAGAATTAGTTAAAACAGCCCATGGATATGCAGAAAATGCAAAAACAGCTGTACGCAATATCCGCCGTGACGGTATGGACACCTTGAAAAAAGCAGAAAAAGATAAAGAAATTTCGGAAGACGAACAAAAACGTTTTGAAATACAAATTCAAGACCTAACAGACGCATCCACAAAATCAATTGATGACATGGTTTCAAAAAAAGAAATCGACATTATGGCTGTTTAAAAAAACAAACCTTAAAGAACGAAACATGAAAACATAACCTCAAATTTGCAATACGACAAAATTAAAATGAGCAAAGCGAATGGTTATGTGAGATGAAAGACGTGATTTAAGGACGAAGATGTACATGAGGGTACATCAAATAATGTCCGAAAAATCGCGTATGACATCCACAGAATTAATTTCCAGGAGAACCAATGTTAAAACATATTGCAATCATCTGCGACGGTAACCGTCGATGGGCAAAAGAAAAAGGCCTCCCCGCACTCAAAGGCCATCAAGAAGGCGCAAATGCCGTTGAACGTCTAATCAACGCAGGACTGGAACTAAATATCCCCGTGATGTCTTTTTGGGTCATGGGCGTAGATAATTTTGGCCGATCCAAAGAAGAAGTTTCTTGGCTAATGAAACTCAGTCGCATTTGGATTAAAAAGGCCTTCGACAAATACACCAAAAAAAATATCCAATTTAGATTGTGTGGGTTACGTGATAAACCTGCCCCCAAAGATGTTATTGATCTTTTTGAAAAATTGGAAAATGACACGAAGAACAGCACAGGCTTGATTGTAAACATCTGCTTTAATTATGGCGGACATACAGAGCTCATGGATGCCACAAAACGCATAATCGCGGATGGATTACAGCCGGAAAACATCACTGAAGAAACCTTTGAAAAATACCTTTGGACAGATGGATTGCCACACCCCGATCTCATTTTACGCACCAGCGGGGAACAGCGTTTATCGGGATTTATGCCTTGGCAAAGCCGGTACAGCGAATTCTACTTCCCAAACTATAATTTCCCAGAAATGAATAAAGAAAAATTGGAAGAAGCACTAAAAGAATTTGAAAACCGCAACCGCCGATTCGGAAAGGGATAAAGATGAAATTTCTAAAAAAAAGCTCTAACTTAAAACAACGCATGTTTGGAACAGGATTGCTTCTGATAATTGGAGGGATTTTTTTTACAGACCTATTTGTCCCCGGGAAAAACCTTGTTGCAACAATCCTTTTGACCATTTTTTCATTTGGTATTTTACACGAAACCTTTAACTTGTTCTTTAAATCCAAAACAAAATGGACGCTTACGAAAAAAGTATTTTTCGGACTATCACTTATTGTTTATATGACAGCGCTCTGGGAACTGCAAACACTCTGCCAATCACAAACAATATTAGGAGCTCTATTTATTTTGTTCAGTTTGATTGTCACAGGGCTAACAGATACGGGGGCTTATTTTATTGGAAAGAAATTTGGAAAGAAAAAATTAGCGCCCAAAATCAGCCCAAACAAAACATGGGCAGGCTTCTGGGGAGGACTAATAACATCTTCCATAATATCAACCATGATTATGATTGCCGTGATGTTTTCAATGACAACACTAACCACCCCCTATATCATAAAATCTATCTTTATTTGGTTTGCAATGTTTGTCTTGGGGAGCATCATCGTACAACTCGGCGATCTATTTGAATCTTATATCAAACGCCTCAATAATTTTAAAGACAGCGGAGATATTATCCCGGGACACGGTGGCTTGCTTGATCGATTCGACGGATTTTTATTTTTAATGTTTTGGATTTCAATCTTTCTACGCGGAGTGCAATAAAGAATCATTTACAAGCAATTGATATAATTGATATACTCCAAAAAAACACGGGGAAAAAATGAAATACCTATATATTTTAATAACAGGAATGACATTAAGCACAAATGTTTTTGCAGCTACGGGAAGTGGCCATGCACAAGCAGAGCTTTCAAATCCATTGAGTGTTTCGTTTCCAGCAAATATTAACTTTGGATCAATCTCGATCGATCCAGGAGCTGGTGCGCAAACAATCACAATTAGCACAACATCTACTGTAACATGCCCTTCAACATATGTGTGTACTGGACCAGCAAGCCGTGCGATTGTTCGCGTTATGGGGATGCCAGGCGCATTAATTAATATAGATATGAGTGGCTCAATCGCAACACTATCCGATGGAACAGGGAACACATTAATTTTTGACCCTGTTTTAAGTAATGGTGAGGACGCTTGGCCGCCTCTATCAATAAACCCAGATGGGTCTCAACAATGGGCAATTGGAGGCAGTATTGATTTCACCGGAAATGAAGTTGCCGGAACATATTCATCTCAAAACACAGGCGGATCAGGTTTCACTGTAACCATTAATTACTAAAAGGAAATATTATGATAACACTTATAAGTTTTGTTCTCGTCTTGGGCCTCTGTGTCCTTGTACACGAATGGGGACATTTTTACGCCGCTCGCAAAAGTGGAATCAAAGTCTTTGCCTTTTCCATCGGCATGGGTCCCGAGCTTTACGGCTGGACAGATAAACACGGCACACGCTGGCGCCTTGCCGCACTCCCGATCGGCGGATATGTCCAAGTTTTAAGCGAGCTCGGCGGTGAAAAAATTACCCAAAAAGACAAAAAAAAAACCGTCGAAAGTAAAAAACTTTGGCAAAAAATGTGGTTTACAGCCAACGGCATTATCATGAATTTTGCACTTGCTTTTGTGCTCATATTTGGAATTTTCGCTACAAAAGGATTACCGCAAGACGCCCCTGTTGTTGACACGGTTATCGCATCTTCCCCTGCTGAAAAAGGAGGAATATTAAAAGGCGATGAAGTTCTTATGGTTGCTGGTAAAAAAGTAAAATCTTTCGCAGATATTCGTAAACACCTCATGACGGTTAAAACCGATAAAATACCGGTTGAAATCAAACGAAACAACAAAAAGATTGAATTAACGTTAACCCCGGAAAACAAAGAAGGCATCCCAACCATTGGGATCCAAGCCCGTCCGAATTTAGAAAATGCAAAAAAAGTAGACATCGGAACAGCCGCGGTCGAAACAGTCAAAGAAATGGGCAACAGCGTCATCACGATGTTTAGAGGATTAGGTCAAATTGTTTCAGGAAAAAGATCGTCCAAAGAACTTGGCGGCATGATATCTATCGCACAAATGTCGGGAAAAGCTTTTGAAAATGGATTCTTTTCATTCTTATTTTTCCTCGCTTTTATCTCCATCAACCTCGGCGTTATCAACCTATTCCCAATTCCAGGCCTAGATGGAGGACACTTGGTGTTTTACATCTACGAATTGATTATACGTCGCCCGGCACCAAAACTATTACATATTGGTTTAACATACGCCGGATTTGGACTGCTCATTTTTTTAATGATTTTTTCAACATACAATGATATATTGAGATTGTTATAAGAACACGAATAAATAAAAAGGATATCTTATGGTGAATATTGCAAATTTAGTCAAACAAGCAAAAGAAATGCAAGAAAAAGTGGCCCAAACCCAAGAAGCATTGGCGACTGAAATTGTCATTGGAACCGCCGGCGGTGACACCGTTAAAATCAAAATGAACGGACGTAAATACGTCGAAGACATTGAAATTAACGACGAGGTTCTAAAAGATAAAGAAGAACTCGTTGACCTATTGGTCGCGGCATGTCGGGACGCGGCAGAAAAAGCAGATGCGCTTACCGAAAAACGCCTCGCCGATTCAACCGGAGGATTTAACTTACCAAAAGGCGTTTCATTCCCTGTTTAAAAACACAAACAATTATTTTAAACGCACCTTAATTCAACACAAGGTGCGTTTGTTTTTTACTAGACTTTTGTCAAAAAAGTGCTACAGTTATCGATAGAAACAAAGAAACAGCTGTAATCAGTTATGACAAACGTCACTTATAAAGTCATAACCTTGCGCTGTTACGCGAAGTTAGAAACAAGCGAAACACTATAAAAGGAGTGTATCATAAAACCACTAAGTAAAGGTCGCCCAGCACGGGATACAGGACCCAATCGTAATCGCTCTATTCGGGCGCAACAAGTTCAATTAATTGATGAAAGCGGAACAAACCACGGTACGGTAGATACACGTGAAGCATTGCGCATGGCCGAAGAAGCTGGTTTAGACCTTGTTGAGGTCTCTCAAAACCAAGAAATTCCACTATGTAAAATCATAGATTATGGAAAATGGAAATACGAACGCAGCAAAAAAGACGCCGAAAGCAAAAAGAAACAAAAAGTCATCAAGGTCAAAGAAATCAAAATGCGACCAGTAACCGACACCCAAGGATATGAAATTAAACTTGTTGCGGCTCAAAAGTTCTTAAGCCAAGGGAATAAAGTAAAAGTAACGGTGCGTTTCCGTGGCCGTGAAATGGCTTTTAAACAACAAGGTTATGATTTACTAAAACAATTCCAAACAGATCTGGCAGACAGCTTTAAAATCGAAAAAGCCGCCAATATGGAAGGCCGCCAACTGTCATTGATTATCGCCCCGGCATAACCAATCCAGAATGACATAAATTAAAAAATCCCCGTTTGGGGATTTTTTAATAATACGGCCGTTGTTGTCGTTGTTGGTTTTTTTGTGACCTACGTCGCATTGCCTGCAAACAATCTTTCAAAGTACCAATATCTGAAGGAGAAGAGCCAAGCCCATTTTCATCACAAATATCCTCTAGCAAATAAGCTGAATTTTGATATAAAGACAAAACCTTATGATAATCGGTTGATGTTGGACTGCTCTTGCGACTAATATCATTATAATATTGCGTCGCCGTACTCATAACACATTGATCCATCGCGCCCCCAAATAAACCTTGGCAGGCTTCTTTCCCAGATCCACGAGAATCCAATTGTACCCCAGAAAGCATATTGCTTAAATCTTCCACAACAATTTTATTCATATCATATAAAAGCTTTGTATCATGCAAAGCTATCTCAATCGCACCAGGTAGAGGATTCTTATCAAAATTCTCTTTTTCCTTATAAGTACCACTTGATTCGGTAATAAAATTAACCATATTTAGTTTAACAATAGAAGACCCAACTGTTCCCTCATCCATATATCGAAAACGACGACGGAGCATTTGCACATAATCCGTATTTGTTTTGGCCTTGGCGACCGTTCTATTCATTTCATATGCGCATGATTTTGTTTTTTTCAAACTCTTCAAAGCTGTGTTTAAACGATATTGCAACCCCTTAACCCGAGGAGGCATTGAACAATCTGTACTCACGTTCTTTTCATCTTTTCCTTTAAATTTAACTTTCTCAAAATCAGAACCATCCCCCGATTCATCTGAAATAGGATCCACAAAAGGTGAACATTTTGCATATTCCATCGCTTCGTTTACATATCCTTCGGATTCTTTAAGAAGTGCTTCACATTTTTCCAATTCTTCCCACATTGCATCATTCCCTGACGAAGGAGCTTCTTCTTCCTCTTCTTCTTCCGCTTCAGCAGCCATCCGTTCTCTTTCGGCTTCTGCTTCGGCCAAAGCCGCTTGCTGACGCGCTAGCATTGCTTGTTGCTCTTCCAATGCGGCCTCTTGTGCATCCATACGCGCCTGTAATTCAGGAGAAATTTCATTTTTAACAATTGTTTGTGTCGGTTGCTGACGGGAGAACATGTCCCCACCTGCCTCTGTTAAAATTTGAGAAATAACACTTTTAAAGGAACGCACCGAACAAACATACGGATAATATTCATCTCCTTTTTCTAAACACGCAACGGCCATTTCTTTGACCCGTGCTTCATCAGAACATTGACCGCGCGGTTGGCAAATCTGATCCAAACACGTATAAACTGTATCTTGGCATTGTTGTGGCGTTGGTCCAAAGCGCTCAAAACACTGTGGCATTAATTCCTGACATTTAGGGTCTTTATATTCCCGTTTCTGAGGCACATAACTTTCCGCGCATGTATCAAAATATCGCCCACATAAAACAGTTAAATCTTCTTTTGAAAAGGTCGAACGTCCGGCATTTTCTGGTCGATTGCCTAACTGACGTGTCCCAGCACCAGATGGTCGAGAAGAGGCCGATCGCACAGAAGAACGCGTGCTTTCACGGGCAGCATCAACAAAAAGCGGATACAACAAAACCGCCGCGAAAAGGAGGCTCAAAAGAAACAATCCATAAAATGAGTGCAAAAATCTTCTCATAATCCTATCCAGTATAGCATAAAATACCTTCATAAAAAAGGAAAAAGAGTTGCTTTTTAAGAGGTTTTTGATATAACTAGGACAGAAACTTCAAATAAAAGGATTAAAAAAATGAACTTATCACTTTTACCCGCCGGAAAAGACATTCCAAACGATATTAACGTAATTATTGATGTTCCAGCCGGCAGCTCGATCAAATATGAATTTGATAAAGACTTAGGTGCTGTTATCGTAGATCGCTTTCTACATACACCGATGAATTACCCACTAAACTATGGATTTATACCACATACACTTGCAGAAGATGGGGACCCATTAGATATTCTCGTTGTTTCCCGCGCCCCTGTTGTACCAGGATCCGTCATTCGTTGTCGTCCAATTGGCGTATTAAACACAAGCGATGAGGCAGGACAAGACCCAAAAATTCTTTGCGTGCCACATTCTAAAGTAGACCGTACATACGATGCCATCGAATCATATACACAACTACCAGAACTTTTATTGGAACAAATTACACATTTCTTTGAACGCTATAAAGATTTAGAACGTGGAAAATGGGTAAAAGTAGAAGGATGGGGTGACATTGAACAGGCCCGCAAATACATCATCGAATCTGTCGAACGTGCTATAAAATAAAAAAAAGCCTCCATGTGGGGGCTTTTTATATGTATATATGTGTAGAAAAGCACATATATTAGAAACAAAACCAAAAATGAGGTACAATGACCTCTGTAAAGAAAGGATAGAAAAATGGCTTTATTTTCATGGATAAATAAAAAAATAAAAAAACACTACGATTGGAAAATGGTCGCAGCGACAGAATCGTATGGATTTTTCTTTGGGCTTTTCATTGCCAGTCTCTTCCCTGTTCTTGCCTTACATGTTGAACCATACATTTACGGTATGTTGTTCATTCTAAGCATAGCTTACCCACTGTACATTTGGGTAACTAAAAAATAATTGTTTTTCTCCTCAAAAACAGGCAGACCGGTTTGAAAAAACCGGTCTCTTTTTATCTTTACAACCTCCTAAAATTCCTTACTATACAAATATAAAGGAAAAATATGCTTGATCTAACGCCGTTTAAAACAGAATTATATGATTTGATGAAAAAAGCCGGGAAAGCCATCTTAGAAATCTACGACAAAGATTTCGATGTTAAAATCAAAAAAGATAAATCCCCAGTAACAGAAGCCGATAAAAAAGCAGACCTCATTTTGCATGCCGGACTTAAAAAACTTTTCCCAAATATCCCTATTATCTCAGAAGAAAACACGGCGTCACACCGCTTGCAAAACAAGGAAACATTTTTTTAGTCGATCCGATTGATGGCACAAGTCAGTTTATTAAGAAAAACGGAGAATTCACGGTTAATGTTGGCCTTATTCATAAAAAAAAGCCTATCGCCGGATTAATTTATGTTCCAACAAAGAAAGATGTATATTTTGCCCCCAATCCAAAGATAGCCTATTTAAATGACAAAGAAATTCACACCAAAAAAACAGATGAAAAAGGACTGTCTGTTGTTGCGGGATATAGCACGGTCAACACACCAGAGCTCGCCTTTTTCTTAGAAGATAAAAAAGTACATACTATTCAAGCCATCGGAAGCTCCATCAAGCTTTGCCTCATTGCAGCCGGAATTGCAGATTTGTATCCACGAATACGACGACGCATTATGGAATGGGATACCGCCGCAGGACATGCCATTCTAAATGCCGCAGGAGGACGAGTCGTCGATATGGATGACAATGATCTAACTTATGGAAAAAAAGACCTCCATGTCCCCTTCTTCATCGCCAAAAACAAGTGATGACCACAAACAATCATCTAACACGAACAAACACCCGTAGACCAATTTGGCTTTGGCAAATAAACGGGAGGAAAACCAGAGTTAAAGTAACGGAAAATCTAAAGTGAATGGTGGGCGCGGCAGGACCGATGACCGCAGGGAGGAAAGGGACCCATTTCGCCCCATTTGTTGGGGGTTCACGTTATGTGAACAG
>JAFGVS010000039.1 GCA_016937865.1 Alphaproteobacteria bacterium | reverse complement strand
GTTGATGAGTATGTTCCCATAACTTCCGCCCCCGTAAAAGTGATTTCTCCTCCAACATTTTTACCCAAATTACCGCTCAGGTTAGTTGGGGCTGTGAAAGAGTCAACAGGACTTCCGCCCCACATAAAGAAAGGATCAAAAATAAGAGTGTTGCCAGAACCATCACTTAATGTTGCGGTTGATCCAACAATGCTAACGGAAACTGCTGTTGATACAGAGCCCGTAACACGAATAGTTCCTGCTGTTGGAGAACCACTACATACATAAGTTGCTGGGCAAGTTACAGCGCCAGCATCTGAAATGCTAACTGTTTGCGTACCTGCACCAGGATCAATCGCAATGATTCCTAAATTAGCATTTGTAATGTTTGCAACGCTTAAAGGGTTTGTCAGTTCAGCCTGCGCATGGCCTGTGCCGGTTGCTGCGAATGTGTTTGAAGTTAACATTGCACCGAGTGCAAATAACGATAGCGCAAATAGATTTTTCATGCTTGTTTCCTTTTTTGTTTTTTTCTTAATAATTTACGGTAACGGTAAAGCCTGATCCACCCGCGTTTGTTGTGTTATATGCTCCTGCGGGTTCATCTCCATTAAGATAGAGCGTTCCACAATATCCCATTCCTACTACGGGAAGTTCAAAATAAAACGTCTCAACATCAGGGCCATTTAAGGTCTTTGGGACAAAAGGAATGGTATTCCCCTTTCCATCCGAAAGAACCGCTGTAGATCCTGAGATGCTTCTGGTAAAAGAAACACCATTAGCTCCGGTAACCTCCATCATGCCCAAACTGCCTCCAGAACAAACATAAGTCGCTGGACAACTTATATTTGTGACCCAGCCCGCACAAGTCATTGTAACAGCTTGAGGTCCTGCGGCCGGATCAATAGCAATCGTGCCAAAATCAATATTCGAGACGCTCGTAACAGAAAGAGGGGTATCTAAGATAGCCTGCGCATGTCCTGTGCCCGTTGCGGCATATGCGCTGGATCCTAAAATAAGACCTAAAATAAATAGAGTTAGTTTGAACATAGATATTTCCTTCCCAAAAAATATACAAGTGTCAGTATAACAAATTAAAATTAAAGAAGAAAGAAAAAAATCCCCACAAAAAAGAGGGGGATAATTTTTTTTTTCAGAAAGTGGGGATCAAGAAACAGTTTTTTTTAGAAGACCTCGATCTGGCTCCACAACGAAATTAAAACGCAGTGGTCATGGGTTGAGAAAATTGTCGTTTTAGGACGAAGATGTATATTTGATACATCGAATGATGTCCGCATAACGGCAATTTACACAGCCAGGATTAATTTCCTATTTTTTCGCTCTTTCCAAGTACGTCATTTCTTCGGTGTTAACCACAACTTCATCGCCTGTTTTAATAAATGGAGGCACCATAACACGGGCTCCATTATCAAGGATTGCGGGTTTATTGGAACTTGCGGCCGTTTGACCTTTTACAACGCCTTCTGTTTCAGCAATGATGGCATTAATGGTTTTTGGTAAGTGAATACTAATAGGGTCGTTTTCGATATAGTGAACGGAAACCATCATGGATTCTTGTAAAAAAGGAAGACGTTCCCCCAACAAAGTTGCAGGTAAATTAAATTGTTCATAATCATCCATCGTCATGAAAACAAGGTTGGGACCTTCTGTATAAAGATATTGGACTTCTTTTTGAGATGTCTCGAGTTTTTCAACGGTTTTATTTGTGGCCAAACTATCCATGAATTTATTGCCAGAGTCCAGATCGCGGAGTTCTAACTGCATAATCGCACCGCCTTTTCCAGGTTGGGTGGCTTCTTTTTTCAAAACAATACAACGCTTACCTTTGCATTCTAAAATATTACCTACGCGAATTTTATTTACATCAATTTTCATTATCAGAAGTCTCCTGGGTTGTATCTGTTGTTTGAGGTTGTTGTTCCATTAAAGATTGTTCCAAGACTTGACGCGCATTTTCGAGGCGCTTGTTTTTCCAGGCCTCCATCATTGGGTGGAATGCAAAATAGCCAATCAGTCCCATCGTCGCTAAAAACATTAAAAATCCAAAATTACGTGGGAAGAAGGGGAAAGTTAAAGAATAATTCTTTAAAATAACCTGTATCGTGCGACGGGTCATTCGGCGTTTGAAAATAGAAATATGATCGGCCAGTTTTTGCAGAATGCCCGGACGACCGTGTGAGGTAAACGCGATTAAAAAGCGGACGCGTTTTGGCAAGTTTGGACAATAAGCCTCTAAAAATTCTAAAGAAGCTGGGAATGAGATCGCCGGCCAGTTTTCACGCGATAAGATTTTTGAAGCCAAGCTTTTGTCTTTATGGATAGGGTGCAATTCTTTTTGTGTTCCGGTAATCACAACTTTAACAAAAGGCATTTTTTCTAAAAAGGCATTTAAATCTTCAAGCCAGTCTTCTTTAAAAAAAGAAATCCGTTCGATCAAAAGAATAACATGGCGCCCATTTAAATAAAGCGGTTTTAATTCACGTTCTAAATCAGACAAAGTTGGCGAAGACATGCGAAAAGATTTTCCAATCCAAGATAAAAGAGATTTGGAAGAAGTATTTGCGGTAAAAACGATTTCGTGCACAGAAAGGCTTTTTTCTAAATAGCGCATTAAAAAAGAGCGTCCATTTTTTTCGGGTGTTTTAATTAAAAAAAGACCACCTTGACGCAACCGGAGCCGATATAAAAGGTGCTCCATCAATGAAAGACGCTTTGGTGTTGTTAAAGTAGAACCGATTTTGATCATTTTTTTCCCTTGATTTCGAACGGATGATAGTCTAACATCTCCGAACAAATCAAGTGAAAATACGGTGTAAAATGGCAAAAGACGATTTAATTGTTTTTAATGGTGTTGTAATCGAGGCCCTTCCAAATGCGATGTTCAAAGTTAAATTGGAAAACGACCACGTTGTGATTACGCACATCTCTGGTAAAATGCGTAAATTCCGTATTATGGTTTCTGTGGGTAATGAAGTCGAAGTGGAAATGAGCCCGTATGATTTGACAAAAGGCCGTATCCGCAAACGTCTACCTATCAATCACGACAGAACACCCGCGTAGGGTATTTTTCTCTCAATTCAAAAAAAGAAGACACCTGTGGAACCCCACAGATATTCACGATTCAAAAAATTAATTTTGTAATAGGCAATAAGTATGGAAGATTTAAAAAAATTTGCAGAACATCATAAGGATTCTTTGAATACTTTGCTAAATGTAGTCGGTGTTACGGAGGCCTTTAATAATGACGAAGAATTTTTTGAGCTTATAAACAAACCTAAAAACACCTGTTCCAGATCTGTTTTCAATACAGGGCAAGGGGGGAGAAACGAATCAATTATAATGGCTATAAGTAGACTCTTTGATGGACGTCAAAGGGATAGAATTTGTTTGATTAAAACAGTTGAAAAATTGATAAGCAGAGAAGCTGATTTAATTGAACAAGAAAAAGAATGGCCTACAAGAGGGGATCATAAGTATGTTATAGAAAAAATAGAACAACTAAAGAGGTTTGTTCAAGATTTTGATGATGCCCAAAGTATTTTGTATTCTAAAATAGAAAAGCTGAAGTCTTTTAGAAGTTCCTTCTTGGCACATTATTTAGAAAAAGAAAAAACAGGGAGGATTATAATTAATGAGGTGGGATATCTTATAAGGAAGGCAGAGTCGGTAGTGGGTATGATTCATTTTTGTGTGTTAGAGGCATCTTGTTCTTTTGAAGATGTTTATGAAGATTCGTTCCGTGAAACACAAGAACACATTGCAAGATTAAAACAAATTCTATAAGATACGAAGAATAAAAAATGAAAACCTCGAACAAAAGGATAAAACGAAATGGATTATGTGAGGGGGAAGGTGTGATTTCAGGACGATCGGTGAAAAAATAATATCCGGGGGATGTTATTTTAAAACGACCGGTACATGAGGTACATCGAATGATGTCCGCAAAATAGCATATAGCACCCACAGAATACATTTCCTAAAATAAAGGAAGAACAACAATGAAAACAGCAATCACTCCAACCCGCGAAGAAGATTTCGCGCAATGGTACCAAAATGTCATCAAAGAAGCAGAATTGGCGGAAAATTCCCCAACCCGCGGATGTATGACAATTATGCCGTATGGATATGCGATTTGGGAATTAATTCAAGAAGAGATGAACAAGCGCATCAAAGCAACGGATACTCAAAACACATACTTCCCAGCCATGATTCCAATGTCGTTTTTTGAAAAAGAAGCCGAACATGTGGAAGGGTTCGCCAAAGAATCGGCTGTCATTACGCACTATCGTTTAAAAACAGTGGATGGGAAAATGGATGTGGATCCAGAGGCAAAATTAACCGAACCATATATCTTGCGTCCAACATCTGAAACCATGATTGGGGAGGCCACGTCGCGCTGGATCCAATCGTATCGTGACCTGCCAATGAAGCTAAACCAATGGGCGAATGTATTCCGTTGGGAAATGCGCACCCGTATTTTTTTACGATCGGCCGAGTTTTTGTGGCAAGAAGGACACTGTGCCTTTGCAACGGAACACGAAGCGATGGCAAATGTGCAACAAATGCTTCATGTCTATGGAGACTTCAGTAAAGAGATCCTTGGGGTCTATTCCACACTGGGTGAAAAAACGGCAGAAGAAAGATTCCCAGGCGCACGCCATACGTTCACACGGGAAGTGATGGTCCAAGACGGAAAAGCACTCCAAACAGGAACGTCGCATGATTTAGGGCAAACATTTTCAAAATCTTTTAATATCAAATTCCAAAGCGAAGAAGGCAAAGAAGAATTTGCCTATACGACATCGTGGGGAATTACAACGCGAATGATGGGGGATATTATTGCAGGACTTGCCGATGATGACGGACTCGTTCTGCCACCTAAAATCGCCCCACATCAAGTCGTCATTTTACCTTTTTATAGAGGAGATGATCGCAAAGACGAAATTCAAAAAGCCTGCCTTTCTCTGAAACAAAAGTTAGCCGATTTAGGCATCCGGGCACTCGTAGATACAACGGACGCGCGGTCGTCCGACAAAATGTGGAAATGGGTTAAAAAGGGTGCGCCTATTCGGGTGGAAATTGGCGAAAGAGAGCTCGACGCTGGGTCATTATCCTATGTCCGACGCGATATTGGAAAAGAGTCAAAAGAAACACTTTCGACAAACGATTTTTTAGGCAAAATTGACTCTGTTTTAGAAGCAATGCAAACAGATATTTATGAAAAGCATAAAGCGTTTACATTGGACAACACGCGGACGGCAAAAAAATTAACAGATGCAGAAAAATGGTTTAAAGAAGGCTTTAAAGGATTCGTTTTATTGCCTTTGTCTGAAACCGAAGGGGCTGCATTCGAAACTGTTGCTGAAAAATACAAAGTCTCTCGTCGTTGTATGCCACTGGACAAACCAGATCACGTTATCATCGCAAAGAGTTATTAGAAAAAGGAAAGCAAATATGCAAAAGATTAAAAATTTTATGATCGTGCTACCCTCTATTTTTTCGGGGATACTATTAATATTTTTCACACACTTATTTTGTTGTGGCTTGCCGGCACTATTGTCTATTGTTGGCGTCAGTGTCAGCGGATTTGGATTTCTCGAAACGCAAGGGCTGGAATTATATAAGAATGAGCTTTTTGTTCTAGGCGGCATCATTCTGTTCGGCGCGCTTTATGTACAGTGGCGCGATCATCACAGTTGCCCGATCAATGGACGATGTGCCCATACAAAACGCATTGCAAAAGTGGTTTTAATTGGCACAATTGCATTGTATATAGCGAGTATTTATCTAGCCTTTTTCTATTATCCATCATGCGCGCATGGCGCCTTGCCACCGTTGCCTCTAAATTAAAAAAGTTTTTTCTTAAAACGGCCTATTGTTTCAGGCCGTTTTTTATGGTATACTTTTCGGTGAGATGAGAATTTTTTACACCATTTTCTTCATGCTTTTTGCTTTCTGTATATCAGAGAGCTCTTTTGCTGTGCGCGGTGGAAATCGTGAATCTAATCGATCTGATGCTCAATCTGAAACAATAAATGCACGTCGTGGTTCTTCTCCGCGCAGAGGTGCAACGGGGCGTGTTGCCGTTGGGACGCCTGTCAACCGAACACGGTTGCGTGTGGATATGCCGGTTAAACAAGACGTGGTAGAAGAAGACGAAGAAGAGCTCCCAGAAATCGAAGAAATTAAAAAAGTCGTTTCATTTAAAAAATATACACCAGATATCAATGAGTTGATCACACGTATTTCTGTGGATAGCAGCCGAGTTGGGATCGGTGGCGTGAAAAATTACAGTTATACACCCGAAAAATGTGTGGCTGGGTTTCAAGAATGTTCGATACAAAACTCCATTTGCGGTAAGAACTTCTCATCCTGTTTGGATTATTCTGAAATAGAGCTCGAAGAAAAAACATGGTTTTGTCAAAAAACACTCATGAAAAAATGCGAACCAGATATACACGAAAGTATGTTTGATAATTTTATGGTTGCAATTGAGAATGCGCGTGCCGCCAAAACGGAGGCAGATCGTGTGCGTGCAGAACGTTTGGCTGAAGAAAAAAGACGTAAAGAAGCGGCTGCCGAGGCAGAAAGGAAACGTAAGGAAGAAGCAGAGATATATGCACTGGCCTGTAAAAATGCTGGTGGACAGGTTCAAAATCAAATTTGTTTGGTTAATGTGACGTTGCAATATCCTGGTGGAACGGCGGATACAGCTCTACCAGCAGGAGAGCGGGCTTATTGTAATGCGACAACATTTGGATATGATCCAATTAATAAACTGGAAGTGAAGCAGAAAAAGAATAGAGCCTGGATTACTGCTGCGGGTGCTGTGGTGGGCGCTGCAGGTGGCGCTTTGGTTGGAAATAGCATTGAAAATAATATGGAAGAAAAAGCAGATGATTTTGAAGAATATCTGAATGAAGAAAAAACTGATGGAAAAAATATAAAAAAGAATAAGGCAACGTATCTTGGAAAATGTGAAGAAGCCGGGATTCGTGAAAAGAAATGTACAGAAATAGTCGATGAATACATCGATGATAATTATGGTGATGAAGATGCGGATGATGTTGACAAAGAGATTGAAGAATTTGCGGAGGGTTTAAGTCTCGATTATGAAGATATTAGTCAAGACGTTAAATCTTATCTTAAAAATAATTTAGATAAGTGGAAAAAATTTACAGCTAAAGAAAAAGAAGATTTAAAAAAGGAAGCCCTATCATGTCAGAAAATTTCATGTCTGAGAAAAGCCATGAATACAGTTGAAAGGGGGGGGGGATCGTGAATATAAATACACCTCTTTTCTTTCTTTCCTTAACCTTGTTTTGCTTTTCTCAAGTGAGTCATGCGGCTGATATGATGATTAAGAATTATGATTTAGAAAATTTTGAAGACCCCTATAATGTAGAAGAAGCTGAAGTAGATTGTGAAAATTATATATATGTTGATGATGTGCAAGAATGTAAAGAAACTAAGAACGAAACAAAAATAGAGCTGGCAGAAGATGCGGAACTAGAAACCGAAGAAGCAACTGATCCTGAAGAAGATCGAACTTCAAAAGTTGAAGAGATTATTCCTGAAATCATACAGATGTCCAAGCTGTACGGATATTGCGAAACAGATGAAAAAATTCAAAGTAAAATTCAAAATGATTTTAAAGAGACACGCAAAACAAAAGAATCATTAGAGTCTCTAAAAAAATGCCGTCGTAATTTAAAAAAACGAGAAAGAATCATAGGACGAATTAATAAAAAAGCGGGGTCAGGAAAAACATGTCGAGCTGTTGTGCAAATAAAACCTCGTTTTGTGACTTGGAAATCAAATTTAAAAAATGCCAAAACAGTAAAGAGTTTAAAAGATTATTTAAAGACATTAAAAAAATGTCTAAAAAAAGAAAAAATTCAAGACACAATTAATACTAAATTTAAAAAGGCGCTTGGGTATGGAGCCGTCAAAGCAGAATGCCCTGGCCTAATAGATGGGAATACTGGGATAGTTTCAGGAGCCCAGAAAGATATCTTTACAAAAAAATCTTTAAGGACGTGTAAAAAAGCAGCTCGAAAAATGAGCAGGCTTATTAAAAAAGCAGAAAAGAACAAAAATGCAGATACGGAATGCCTTGAATTGCCTTCAATTAAAGAAGTAAGAAAATGTGTGCAAGATTTTAAAAAAATCAAAAAAACATGTAAAAAACTCAATAAAAAAATAGAAAAATGCGAGGACAAAAAATATAATTTTGAAGAGTATGGAAGTGGACATTGTTCTACGCAGGCTCAACGATGTGCCGCACCTTTTAGGTTATCTGATTTAGATGATGTGAAATTTAGTTTAAAGATGGTCAAAGGCGATTTAGCAAAGTATAGAGAAAATAAGAGAGCTGATAAAAAAGCCAAAAGAAAAGCCAAAAAAGCAGAAAGACAAGAGAAAAGACAAGAAAAAAGAGAAAGTAGAAAAGCGAGTAGAGGAAAATAGAAAATGAAAAAATATTTAATTATTTTTGTTGTATTGTTATTTTCTGCAACCGGATCAGAAGCGATTCTGGGGGCTTTGCTTGGGGGCGGCGGCGGTGGTGCCCTTATTGGAACCGCAACAAACCTGATAACCGGAAAAATACAAGAAAAAAAAATGGATGATTATAAAAATCAGATCAGCTGTATCTATGGTGGTCAAAAAGTTGCAGGATGGGACGGCACTTTTATGATTCCCGAACTTGATTTAGAAACGGCACGAAAGCAATATTATGCGGGAAAAAATCAAACAGGTCCTTCAGAAGAATCAGATCGTTTTCAAGAGGAAGATGATTTCATAGAATAAGTCATATTCACACACGTGTATAACCAAAAATAAATAGTATGGGATAAAAAATAGTATAGAATTTCTGTATGAAAAAGTTTTCATATTTTTAATTACTCAATTTGACATTGGGTGTTTTTTTTTTTAAGATCATAGGTCTTTCGTCAAAGAGAATTGGCCAAAGAAGAAAAAGGAATAAAATGCAAGATGTTGTAATCATTGGTGGTGGTATCGCAGGGATGTCTGCGGGTATTTATGCGGCGCGTTCTGCCTTAAACCCACTTATCTTAATTGGCCCAATACAAGGGGGCGCTTTGACTCAATCGCACGAAATTGAAAATTATCCTGGATTTGAAAATGCCATCGAATGTATGGAATTAACCGGGGCAATGGAAAAACAAGCGCGTCGATTAGGGGCAAATTTCGAACAAGAAACAGTTGAAAAAATAAGTGGGACGGAAGGGAATTACAGCCTTCACACAAAATCCGGCAAAGAAATCAAAACCAAAACAATTATTCTTGCCACAGGAACGCGCCCACGCCCATTGCCTGTGCCAGGAATGAAAGAATTTTTTGGCAAAGGGATTTCGGTTTGTGCAGTGTGTGATGGATTTTTCTATCGAAACAAAACCGTGGCTATAATCGGTGGCGGAAATACAGCACTTTATGAAGCCATGTACTTAACAAAAATTTGTAAAAAAGTTTATATCATTAATCGCAGCGATTCATTGGCCGCGGAAATGATC
>JAFGVS010000005.1 GCA_016937865.1 Alphaproteobacteria bacterium | reverse complement strand
ACGCGATAATTATAGTATCGGTGGTGAGTATGAATACGAAGCGCGGGATAAATACGAAGCACATATCGGAAAGATCAAAGGCCGATTGAAGTTCTAATGAGTGTTAAAAAAGAAAAGCAGTGTGGATTTCCGCACTGCTTTTTTTATTGTTAAATGCGTATTTTTGGTTTATAGTCGATCTAAATAAAAAAGATTTATCCAGGAAAATAAATGAAAAAATATGACGTCATCATTATTGGTGGGGGGCATGCCGGAACCGAGGCGGCCGCAATCGCCGCGCGGGCAAAGGCATCTGTTGCGCTTGTTACATTTTCTAAAGACAACATTGGAATGCTGTCTTGTAATCCATCTATCGGAGGCCTTGGAAAAGGGCATCTGGTGCGAGAGATTGATGCGATGGATGGCCTGATGGCACGGTGTGCGGACAAAGGCGGAATTCACTTTCGTGTTTTAAACCGATCAAAAGGGGCCGCCGTGCAAGGACCTCGTGTCCAACTAGACCGTGATTTATATAAAAAAGCGGTACAGGAAGAAATTCAAAAACAAAAAAATATTGAAATTATTGAGGCCGAAGCAAAAGAGCTTTTGATCAAAGATAAAAAAATCATAGGGATAAAAACAGAAAAAGACGAAATTTATGGGAAAGCGGTTGTGCTGACAACAGGGACATTTTTAAAAGGATTAATGCACGTCGGAGAGTCACAAGAAAAAGGGGGGCGTTTGGGTGAGAAAGAATCAAATGGCCTCTCTGAATCGCTTAAAAAAGCCGGATTTAAACTGGGACGCTTAAAGACGGGAACCCCTGCAAGACTGCGCGCTCAAAGCATTAATTGGGATGCCTGTGAAGCGCAACCAAGTGACATATTACCAGAACCAATGTCCTATTTAACAAAAGAGATTAAAAACGATTTTGTGACGTGTTATTTAACGGAAACGACAGAACCAACCCATGAAATGATCCGAAAAAATGTAGAGCGTTCACCACTCTTTAATGGACAAATCGGGGGAACCGGACCGCGTTATTGTCCCAGTATTGAAGACAAAGTGGTTCGTTTTCCACACCACAAAAAACACACCATTTTTTTAGAACCAGAAGGCTTGGATTCTGATTTAGTTTATCCAAATGGTTTATCAACATCTTTGCCAAAAGATATTCAAGAAAAAACGATCCATGATATTAAAGGCTGTGAAAAAGCAGAAATTGTCCAATATGGTTATGCCATTGAATATGATGTAATCGACGCACGTGTTTTGCGTCCAAGTTTAGAGTCCAAAGATATCAAAGGTCTCTTTTTTGCAGGGCAAATTAATGGGACAAGTGGATATGAAGAAGCCGGTGCACAAGGTATTGTCGCGGGCTTAAATGCCGCACGTTATGCGCAAGAAAAATCACCTGTCTACTTTAGCCGAACAGAATCATATATTGGGGTATTGGTGGATGATATCATTACACTTGGCGTGGATGAGCCATATCGTATGTTCACATCGCGATCAGAGTATCGTCTTTACTTGCGTTCTGATAATGCCGATCAACGGTTAACACCTTTGGGAATTAAAATGGATGTCATTGGGGAAGAGCGCAAAAAAGATTTTGAAGAAAAAAAAGAAAAATTTGAACGCACAAAAACCAGATTACAATCAACCTTTATTGCAAGCAATAAATCTGTATGGAATGCTTTAAAACAAACGGGGGTTAATCTTTCAAATTTTGAAAATATTTTGGTAGATGAAGATGTGGCAAAGCAAATCGAAATTGAATCAATTTATGAAGGCTATATTAAACGTGAAAAAGTAGATATCGGAAAAATCAAAAAAGACGAAGAAATAAAAATTCCGTCTGATTTCGATTACAGAAAGTTGGGTGGATTAACGAACGAAATGATGGAAAAACTCGAACGTACCCGCCCCGAAACATTGGCCAATGCGCGTCGTATCTCGGGCATTACCCCGGCGGCGATTATTGCCTTGATGAAAACGCTTCGTAAAAGAGCGTAAACCTTCTCACTTGTATTTTATCCAAATATAATCTATAAAAAGCCTGTTATGAAAAATAAAAAAGAAACAAAAACAACTTTTATCTCTAAAGGGGATGTTGCGAAAAATCGCAAAGCACACTTTGATTTTGAAATCGGGGACAAAATCGAGGCGGGGATTGCTTTGAACGGAAACGAAGTCAAATCCTTGCGTCTGGGGCGTTGTTCGTTAAAAGAAGCGTACGTCAAAGAAAAAAAAGGCGAAATCTATCTAACCGGGGTGCATATTCCGGCGTATAATCAAGGTGGATTTATAAAGCCAGATGAATACCGGGCACGCAAGCTCTTGTTGCATAAAAATCAAATCCATAAATTTGCCGGGATCGCCAATATGGGCGGAAAAGCGTTGGTGCCGCTAAAAATTTATTTTAATAAGCGTGGAATTGCAAAAGTTTTAATCGCAATTGGAATTGGAAAGAAAAAAGTGGATAAACGCGAAACGATAAAACAACGCGATTGGGACCGTCAAAAATCCCGTCTGAACAAGTTGAAATAAAAAACTCTATCACAAAAATGCAACAGAGTTTTTACTTATAAACCTAAAATTTATATATGGAAATTTTTTTTCTATAATTATTTTAATCAGTTTTAAAATTACAACAAAAACAACCTTAAGTCAAATAAAAAGATAGAGCCCCCAAACAAAAACGTGCGGGGTTTTCATTTTAAAAGGGCTCTGGAAGGGATAATTTTTAGGGCTACACTTTCAAGGGTAAAAATATACAGAGGTAAAGTCAAATAAAAAGGGAGTGGAGTTAACGTGACTTTTTGTTTTGTTTGGCTAATTCTTTTGCTAATTTTGCGCGTTCACGTTCAATGATTTCATCATATTCGGATTCAACTGAAAACCATCTGTTATACAGGACAATATCTGGAAAGGTAATATCCGCAAAATTAAACTTATTAGCGTTATTGTAAACAATCAAAAGTCCTTTATCATTTAAAACGATAGGGTACCAGTGTTTTAGCAAAAATTTACCATTCTTAAGAAGAAAATTCTGGACACTTCTTTTGTGGACAACAGCAACGCCATTGCTAAATTCTGTCGCATAAATCCACCATTGATTTGAAAGGGTATCGCCTGTTTGGGTATTGAGATGATTATATAAACCTTTTTTGTTTTGGATAACTTCGAAATCAGAGCCAGAAGAACGAACGCGATGCGAGTTAGGCAAAACACTCAAAGCGGATTGACCATGGGCGGATAAAGATAACGCCATGAAACAAAAAAGAAATAATCGTTTTTTCATATAACTATTAAAAAAGGTTTTTGTCTTCCAATCAAATGATAAAAAACTTGATTTATTTTGTCATTATACGTATGATAAACGGGCTATACAGGCTAACGGCATGCCTGATATGGCTTTTTTATCTTATAAAACAAGGAGATAACAAATGCCAAAACTAAAAATGAAGACCAAGTCTATCCTCAAAAGTGGACGGATTAAGTTCACTGGGACTGGCAAGATTATGGCGACACGCGCCAATTCAGGCCACTTTAAAACAGCTAAAACCAAACGCTCACGTCGCGAAGGACGCAAAATGAAGGTGATTTCACCTGTTTTTGCAAAAATGCTTCGTCGTCTGATGCCTTATGGTTTAGCAAAAAAGAAAGTTTAGAGGGATAACATGGCACATATTAAAAGAGGGACAACAACCCACGCACGTCACAAAAAAGTAATCAAGGCCGCAAAAGGTTTTCGTGGTCGCGCAAAATCATGTTTTCGTATCGCAGTGGAACGCGTTGAACGCGCAATGCAATATGCATACCGTGATCGTCGTACTAAAAAACGCGATTTCCGTCGTTTATGGATTACCCGTATTAATGCGGGTGCACGTTTACACGGCATGACTTATTCTGTAATGATGGGGGGCTTGAAAAAAGCAAATATCGAATTAGATCGTAAAACATTGTCAGAAATGGCAATTGCTAATCCAGAACAATTCGCAAAAGTTGCGGAACAAGCAAAACGATTTATCAACAAAACGGAAAAAGCGGCTGCCTAGTCGTCCGACCCCGTTTTGCAAAAAATTTAGGCTGTCCCAGGACAGCCTTTTTTGTTTTGAAATAAAGCAGACGTTGAATTTATAAAGAAAATACGGTATCCTAAGAAAGATAAATATATTAGATTAAAAGGATTAAAAAATGAAACAATACTTGGATAAGATCAAAGCGGCAAAAACGCTCGATCAACTTGAAGAATTGCGCGTGGCGCTTTTGGGAAAAAAAGGCGTATTGACCGAAAAAATGAAAGCGCTTGGTAAACTGGATCCAGAGGAACGTAAAACGGCCGGACTTGCCTTAAACGTTGAAAAACAAAAAATCACACAAGCCTTGGATGAAAAAAAATCTGAATTATCTTTGATCGAAATGAATGCAAAGCTCGCAGGCGAAAAATTGGATCTAACATTGCCTGTTAACCAAGGTGCGAAAAAGGGAACACTAACCCCGATGACGCATGTCATGATGGAAATTGCGGCAATATTTTCCAGCATGGGATTTGAAATGGCCGAAGGGCCAGATATCGACGATGTCTATCATAATTTTGATGCACTTAATATTCCAGAACATCACCCGGCACGTGAACGAAACGCCAGCTTCTTTTTAGAAGACAGTGAATTTATGCTGCGCACTGAAACATCGACTGTACAAATTCATAAAATGGAAAAAACGGGAGCGCCTGTCAAAATATTCGTACCAGGGCGCGTGTATCGCGTTGACCTTGACGCAACGCATGTGCCGATGTTCCATCAATGTGAAGGTTTGGTCGTTGGTGAAAAAATTACGTTGCAACATTTGTTGGGAACTTTAAAAACATTTATTGAATCTTATTTTGAAATGGATAATGTTCCCGTGCGTATGCGCCAACATTTCTTTCCATTTACAGAGCCGTCTTTTGAAATTGATACGTGCTATGAAAAGAAAGATGGAAAACTTGTTATTGGGAAAGGGGATAATTGGATGGAGCTTCTTGGGGCCGGAATGGTGCACCCAAATGTCTTGAAAAATTGTGGCATTGATCCAGAAAAATACCAAGGTTTTGCATTCGGTATGGGGGTTGAACGTTTTATCATGGCGAAATATGGAATCACCGACATGCGCAAATTGTTCGAAGGCGACGTGCGTTGGCTCCGCCATTATGGCTTCCCAGCCAACGAAGTCCCAACCCGCGCGGAAGGATTGAGTTAAAATGAAAAAATTTAAAAAGGTTTTAAAAGGGGAACGCATTATGCTCCGTTTTTTAGAACCCTCGTTTGAAATAGCAAAAATTGTTTTTGAAACAACATCCCGGTCTCGGAAGCATCTAACACCATGGATGGAATGGGCTACTGAAAAAGGGCTACAGAAAGCGGAACAGACATTCGCATTTCTACAAGGGTGTAAAAACGGATATGAAAAGGGGACACAAGTTGACTATGGTATTTTTTTAGGAAAAAAGCATATAGGAAATGTTGGCTTATTTGATATAAACGAAAAATATAAATCTGCTGAAAAAGGTGGATGGCTATGTCCTGAAGAGCAAGGGAATGGATACATGACAGAAGCGATCTCATTATTATTAAAAGAAGCTTTTGAAGAGGTTGGTTTAAATCGTATCCAAAGCCGTATCGACGAAAAAAACACAAAATCACAAGCGGCAATAAAACGGCAAGGATTTACCTACGAAGGCACAGGAAGACAAACGGCTTTTATTGAATCAGAAAACCGTTGGGAAAATTTAATGACCTTTTCAATTTTGAAAAACGAATGGATGAAAAAGAATAAATAAAGGATAAACTAAAAATGAAATTCACACTAGACTGGCTCCGGGACTACCTCAAGACAGACAAAACGCCACAAGAACTGGCCGACACATTATCGCGTATTGGATTAGAGGTCGAAGAACTGGAAGACAAGGCGGCGGCATTAGCACCGTTTATCACGGCCAAAGTCTTGGATGCCAAGCCTCATCCAGATGCCGATAAGCTCCAAGTGCTTTCTGTTTCAACAGGATCTGGGGAACCTTTACAAATCGTCTGTGGAGCACCGAATGCACGTGCCGGATTGATTGGGATTTTAGCACGCTCTGGCGACTTGATCCCAGCCTTTGGGGAAAAGTTAAAAGACACAAAAATCCGCGGTGTCGAAAGCCAAGGAATGATGTGCTCAATGAAAGAACTCGGACTCGGGCAAGAACATGACGGGATCATTGATTTACCCGCGGACACAAAAATCGGTGTGCCAGCCACAGATGTATTAAATGCCGCAGTGTTATTTGATGCCGAGGTGACGTCTAATCGTCCCGATTATTTGGGCGTCAAAGGAATCGCACGTGATTTGGCCGCCGCGGATAAAGGCGCTTTTTTGGAAGATAAGATTGTGAAAATTAAAGGCACAGTGAAATCACCAATTTCTTTGAAACTAGACAAAGGAACGGCCTGCCCACACTTTGCGGCGATCTATTTAAAAGATGTGCAAAACAAAGAAAGTCCAAAATGGTTACGCGATCGTTTGTCGGATGTTGGGATCACCCCGAAATCGTTTTTGATCGATATTACAAACTATATGTTAATGGACTGGGGACGTCCGATGCATGCATTCGATGCCGATAAGTTAAACGGAGATATTCATATTCGTATGGCAAAAAAAGGTGAAAGATTCACAGCCGTCGCCGATAATAAAGAATATATTTTGTCTGGCGAAGAAACGGTCGTCGCGGACGATAAACATGTCGCTTTGATTTCGGGGATTATGGGGGCGAAGGATTCCGGATGTGATGAAAAGACAAAAAATATTCTACTGATTGCCGAAGTGTTAAAGCCAATCGAAATCATGCGTATTTCGCGGAAGCTTAAAATCGATTCCGATTCAAAATATCGTTTTGAACGTGGCGTTGATCCGCAAAGCTCTGTGCCGGCAATCAATAAAATCGCCGGGTTGATTTTGGAACATTGTGGGGGCGAAGCTTCTGACATCCTACAAGCCGGGGAAATACCATCGGACGATCGTAAAATTAATTATGATATCAACAACTTCAAAAAGAAAATAGGCGTTGAATTACCGGCTGGAATGGCCATGACGATCCTGCAAAAGTTGGGATGTGAAGTGAATCAAAATGGGCATGTTTTGCAGATTGTGCCACCATCTTTCCGGGCCGACATCCAATATGATTATGATATCACAGAAGAACTGATTCGAATTTATGGATATGATAAAATCGAACCAGTTTCACTACCCATGGATCCGGTGATTAAGCCGGTATTGACACCAGAGCAAATTCGCGTTTTTCGAACGAAACGTTTAATGGCATCTCTTGGTTTTGATGAAACACTCAGTTGGTCTTTTGTATCCTCAAAATTAGAAAATGAAATTGGAACCGGTCACGCAATTAAAATCGGAAATCCAATTACGGTTGACCATGATGTATTGCGCACCACAATGTTGTCATCCCTGTTGCCAGTAATCGCAAATAATCACGCACGAGACCAGTTAAATTTGTCTTTGTTTGAAATTGCACCTATCTTTCACAGTGATAAACCAGGTGATCAAGAAGATGTCTTATGTGGGGTTTTAACCGGCCGCACAGGGGAAAAATCTTGGGATAACTCAACCAAGGAAATCGATGTGTATGAGGCTAAAGCGACAATGATGAAAGTGTTGTCTCAATGGGGATTGGATAACAGTGTCAGAATAGACCCTCTTGAAATGCAAAAAGGCTTTCACCCACATCGTTTCGCCAGCGTGAAACTCGGTAAAGTTGAAATCGCGCGCTTCGGGGAAATTCATCCGGCTTTGACGGAAAAAATGAAAATCAAAACGCGGGTCTGTTTCTTTGAAATTTTTCTTGGACGCATGCCTGTGAAAAAAGCCAAAGGTGTCATTAAAACAGCCGCAGAGCATTCAAATCTGCAATCGGTAAAACGTGATTTCTCATTTGTTGTGCCACGTGATATGCCGGCGAGTGATTTGATCTCAGCTGTAAAAAAAGCAGTTCCACAAAATGTTTATGAAGACATGATCTTATTTGATCTGTATCAAGCCAAAAAGGAAGATAGTAGAAAAGCAATTGGAATTAGTCTTATTTTATCCCCTCAAAAAACGACTTTTACAGATAAAGAAGTGGAAAAAATTTCAACAGATGTTATTACTGCTGTCGAGAAAATAGGTGTTTCTTTACGAATAAAAAGCATTGAAATTTCTATGGAAATAAAGAACTAAGATAAAAGGATAGAAATGGAAGATCTTGCATATAAAAATAAAAGTATGGCAGAGTACTGGATCAAAATGATTCGGGAGAGCCGCGATGATTTTAGAACGTATGTAACGGACCCCGCAATTTTCTCAGAACTAAAAAAATTGCCTAAAGGATCCACCGTTTTAGATGCAGGATGTGGGGAAGGGTATATCTCAAGATTTCTGGTAAATGAAGGATATTCAGTAACCGGCATTGATTTGTCGGAAGAATTTATTCAATCAGCTCAAAAAGCACGCGCAAAAGATGAAGTGTATATGGTTTCTGACATTTTAAAAGCCGATTTTGAACCCAATCATTTTGATGCAATTGTCTTAAATCATGTGATGATGGAACTTAAAAACCCTGAAAAAGCCATTGAACGTTTTGGTAAGTGGCTCAAACCCGGGGGAAAGCTTATTTTTTTAATTGTTCATCCCTTTAATGATAAAACAAGTGAAATGACTCGAGAAAATAAATATACTGAAAATTATTTTGAAGTTCAAAAAAGGGCTGAAAAGTTTTTGATTAAAGGACTCGAAACACCCGAAAAGCTTGTTTGGTATCACCATCCATTAAAAACATATACAGAAAGTTTGTATAAAAACAATTTTCTAATCGAATCGCTTCAAGAGCCTTCTTTTATAGATTCTACGCCACAAAATCATAAACTTAGAGAAATTTTAAAAGATCCGTGGTTTCTTTTATTTGTCGCCAAAAAAGAAAAGATTTAAAAAAGCCCTTCGGGGCTTTTTTATAGGGCTTGAATAATTTTTTCAGCGTGGGCAAAAAGAGTGATTGCTTTTTTCTTTCCAATTTTATCTTCAATCAACGTATAAACCTGTGGATAAAGAACAGGATTGGTTTTGGCCAAAATTTCAACAATCTTTTCCAAATTAATATTCCCGCTCAAGGCCCGCGCCGCTTCATAGAGTTGGGCATCATCAGTGATAAGATAAGGATTTGATATCATCATACAAAAAGCATAAAAAATAACGCCTTGGATTTCAAGGCGTTATTTTTTTTAATAAGTGAATTATTTCATCTCTTTAACTTTTTTAGAAAGGCGGGATGTTTTGCGGGCCACAGTGTTTTTCTTTAAAACACCTTTTGAAACACCGCGAGCCATTTCAGATTCAGCTTTTACAAAAGCTGTTTTAGCTTCATCTTTTTTACCAAGGCCGATCAATGATTCGACTTTTTTAATAAAAGTACGAATACGAGACAAGCGACTTTGGTTTACTTGACGCGCAGATTCATTACGACGAATTCTTTTCTTTGCAGATTTATGGTTTGCCATCTTATGTAATTCCTTTTGTTTGCGGGGCTTACTATACAAAAAAGATTTCGCGCTGTCAATATTAAAGAAAGACTTGATTTAAAGGCATAAAAATCATAGTTTGAATACAAAGTCAAAAGGAGACAAAATGAAGAAAATCAAGCTTAATACCACGACATTAATAGCCGTTTTACTTGCGGTATTTATCACATTTCAACTTACAAAGCGCTCTGGCGGGGACATCCATCATCGGGTGCAGGTCGAAGGGGAATGTTTGAAAAAAGTCTCTCCGGATAAAGGAAAAGTGACCTTTGTCATCAGCACATTAAAGCAAGATGCCAAAGCCGCGTCAAAAGCGACACAGGAAACATATACTAAATTATTAGAAATGCTAAAAGCATCTAACCTAGAAAATATAGAGCTTGAAACAACGCAATATCGGGTGGACCAAGAACATGCCTGGGAAAACAAAAAGGATGTGTTCAAAGGCTATCGCGCGATTATGGGGATCGAAGTCCAAACAACGGATATCAAACGTCTTGGTGAAGTATTAGCAAAATCCACGGCATTTCAAAACGTAGAGGCCAATGGGTTTTCAACGTTTGTTTCCGCCGAAGGAAATAAAATAACGCGCGAAGCTTGTTTGGTTGAAAGTATCGAAAACGCACGCAAAAAAGCGGATGCAATGGCCCGTGCAGGTGGAGCGCGTTTAGGACGCATGATTTCGGTCCAGGAAAACAACTTTGGGGAACGCGAACCGATTCGCATGTTTGCCGCCAAAGCATTGATGGAATCAGAAATGCGTGCCACGCCGATGATTGAAACCAAGGATCAAGACATTCATATCAAAGTGTCCGTCGAATTTGAATTACGATAAAAAAATCCCCCAATGGGGGATTTTCTTACGCCCCATAAGAGCGATCGGAAAACTGCCCCATAAAACCAATATCTGTTTCTGGGTTTTCAATATCTGTTGGATCATCAATACGATAAAAGAAAGTTCGCGGTTGTTCCATAATGCCTTTCCAGGATTCTGGTGAGACATCCCCACTGCAAATTTTTTGAGCAACAGGGTTTATTTTTACACGATTTTCATCAGCCATAATAGACTCCTTTTTTACATAGATTTTCCCTGTGCAAATCTCCAAGCCCCAATACCTTCAAACATTGAATTTTTTGCTGTCTGTGTTGTCATCGCCTCAAATACTTGTTTTTCTTCATCTGTTCTTACAACTTTTTCGGCCACAACGATTTTCGCAATAGGGCCCATTTGATCTGTATCTTTTTTTGTGTTTGTATCATTCATAATAATCTCCTTTAGTTTGTATTTTGACATAAAAAAATCGCCTCCTTTTTAAAATGGGGCGACCGGTTCATCTTTTATAATAATCTAGTAGATTTATATATTACACCACGCCCCTTCCGGTTTCTTCCAGAATCGAATAATCAGATATGCATGCAGTGCATGGCATTTATTTTCAATAAAAGAAAATAGAGATTGATTCATATCATTCTTTCAGTTACGTGATATAAACAGACCATATCAAATGTTAAGAGTCGTGTCAACGGGAAAAATGAAAAAAATATCAAAAGGACCGGAAATTTAGTTAGATTCAACCTCATACAGATCCGTAAATTTCGAAAACTCCCCAAAGAAAGCCAGTGGGATTGTACCTGTTGGCCCATGTCGTTGTTTTGAAATAATCAGCTCGGCACGGTTACGAATACGGTCCCAATTGACTTGAACATCGGCATTATTATTTTCGCGCATTTCACGTTCGCGATAATATTCTTCACGATAGATAAACATCACCATATCGGCGTCTTGTTCAATCGACCCAGATTCACGAAGGTCAGACAGCATTGGACGTTTATCTGTTCGCTGTTCCACACCACGATTGAGCTGTGACAACGCAACCACAGGGACGTTTAACTCTTTCGCCAGCAATTTCAAACCACGGGTCATTTCAGACAATTCTTGCACACGATTGTCTTGAGAATTCCCGCCACCAGGGGCAGATAACAATTGAATATAGTCGAGAACAATCATGGATAGTCCACCATGTTGACGTTTCAAACGACGGGCACGGGTGCGAATAGCCGGGACACTGATCCCAGCCGTATCATCAATAAAAAGAGGCACTTCCGCAAGCGCACGTGAAAACTGTGAAAGCTTTGAAAATTCTTGTTCTGAAATATTTCCGGTTCGCATCGCTGAAGCCGAAACTTCGGCTTGGGATGCCAAAATACGTGCAGCCAACTGATCGGACGACATTTCGAGTGAAAAGAAAACAGCGGGACCTTTCATATGTTCCGGGGCACGACCATTTAAAACTTCATTGGCCACATTAAAGGCAAAATTAATGGCAAGGTTGGTTTTCCCCATACCTGGACGTGCCGCCAAAATCACCAAGTCGGAAGGATGAAAACCACCAATCTTATTATCTAAATCTTTAAATCCGCTAGCAACACCGGAAATATTCCCATCCATTTGATAGGCATATTCGGTGAGTTTTAAGGATTTGGTCAAAGAATTTTTTAGGGATTCCATTTTGGTTTCGGCTTCACCTGTTGTCGCCAAATCAAATAGTTTTTGTTCCGCAGATTCAATTTGTTGGGTCGCGGGCACGTCCAAACTTGGCGTATGGGCATCTGCCACAATGCCTTGTCCAATATCGATCAAACGACGACGTAAAGAACGATCATGGATCAATCGCGCATACTCAACGGTGTTCACAGCCGATAGGCCAGCATCTGAAATTTTAGCTAAATAATCAAAACCACCAACATCATCCAAAGTCCCACTTTGTTCGAAATAATTCTTCAGCGTGATTGGATCGGCAAGATGGCCTTTGGAAATCAAGAGTTCGCAGGCTTCATAAATTCTTTGATGGGCCCGTTCTGCAAAATCATCGGCACGCAAAAAATCAGAGACGCGTTCATAGACACGATTGTTCATCAAAACCGAACTAAGCAACGCTTGTTCCGCTTCGATATTTTGGGGTAAATTTTGCAGGATTTGTTCTGTCATTCGCCTAGCTTTTCTTTCAACAGTTTATTTACTTCACCTGGGTTGGCACGTCCTTGCGTGGCTTGCATCACTTGTCCAACGAACCATCCGATCAGGGCGACTTTCCCCGATTTGTATTCGGCAACTTTATCTGGCGCACCAGATAAGATTTTATCAATTGCTTTTTCAATGGCGCCACTATCTGTAATTTGACGCAGCCCTTTTTCTTCCACAATTTTTTTAGGGGAGCGATTAGTTTTTAACATGTCTTCAAAAACCGTTTTCGCGATTTTCCCAGAAATGACGTTTTCAGCAATCAGATCGACCAGATCGCCCAAATTCTCGGCTGAAATCGGACTTTCCGTAATACTACGATTTTCTTTATTCAAGTGTCCAAACAGTTCGGATAAAATCCAATTTGAAACCATTTTGCCGTCACGTTGTTTTTCGCGACCAACGGCTGTTTCAAAATAGTGTGCGACATCTTTGTCATTGGAAAGCGTAATGGCATCATCTTCGCTCACGCCATATTCCGCGATAAAACGATCGCGCTTGGCATCAGGCAATTCAGGCAAATCTTTTCGGATGGCTTCGATTTCGGCATCGTCTAAAATCAGAGGCAACAAATCCGGACACGGAAAGTAACGATAGTCTGCGGCGTTTTCTTTAGATCGCATTGATTTTGTTTCACCGGTCTTTGGATTAAATAAACGGGTTTCTTGGACAGGGGATTCGCCGGCATCATACAGATCGACCTGGCGTTGCGCTTCGTAGGCAATCGCTTGGCGAATAAAGCGGAGCGAGTTCATATTTTTAATTTCGGCACGCGGGCGGAGTTCATCCGATCCAACAGGACGAACAGACACATTCACGTCGGCACGCATAGAGCCTTCTTCCATATTCCCATCCGATGTCCCAAGGTATCGCACCAATGTTTGAATCTTTTTGAAATAGGCTGCGGCTTCGTCTGGACTGGTAATATCCGGGTAAGACACAATTTCCATCAAAGGCGTGCCAGATCGATTTAAATCAACATAGGTTTTATGGGGATCTTGATCATGCATCGATTTCCCCGCATCTTGTTCCAAATGGAGCCGTTCAATTCGAATCGCGCGTTTACCGCCATCTTCGGTTTTAACTTCGACAACACCTTCGCCAACAATCGGTTGATCAGACTGTGAAATTTGATAACCTTGTGGCAAATCTGGATAAAAATAGTTTTTCCGGGCAAAACGAGACACTTTATTGATTTTGGCGTTTAGGCCCAATCCAGTGCGAATAGCCTGTTTTACAACCCAATCATTAATAACCGGTAACATGCCAGGCATGGCGGCATCAACATAGGAAACTTGTGTATTTGGTTCGGCACCAAAGGCGGTCGGGGACGATGAGAAAAGCTTAGAGGCTGAATTGACCTGGCAATGGACTTCTAATCCCATAACGACTTCCCATTTACCATTTTTACCATCAATTGTGTAACGCATAAGAGATTCCCTTTTCTTTGATTGCTTAATAATAGCGATACAGGCAAAAATTTCAAGTGATTTTAAAACTGGAAATAAAAAAAGACATTTCCCTATGAAATGTCTTTTTTCATAATTTTGAGTTCAGTTATTTTTCTATCCAAGCTATTTTGCTTGTTTTTACGCGCTACGCGTAAAGCAAGCTTTTCCCAATCCCACTCTTCATTGGAAATGGCCTCAGTTAATTCGGCAATGCTTTCTTTAAGTTTTAGAATATCTCGAAGCAAGCCTTGCTTCTTTCTTTTTTTCTTTCCCATATTATAATAATTACAAAAACAAACAATAAAAAAGGGGCGGAAAACCGCCCTTCATGATACGCTTCTTGTATCGGCGAGTACAATGTTGAAATTTTCCGGGCTGTACGGAATTTCCATATTGTCATTTTTTAGAACAAGTTTTTTAAGATTCTCAGCTATAGCTCTTGCGCGATGAGGTGGAACAACCCCCTCATCATCCCCTGTGTCAATAAAGACAAGGTTGCTCTCGT
>JAFGVS010000038.1 GCA_016937865.1 Alphaproteobacteria bacterium | reverse complement strand
GCATGGCACGGATTTATAAAAAGGCAGGATTTGGTGCTTGGATGGGTGCGGGCTTCGTTGGTTTTGTTAAATTTATAGTTTATTTTCTTCTTCTTTTACCACTTATATTTAAAGGAAAAACAGGGGTTTATAAAGGTTTTGTAAAAGCGGTGAAACAGGCCTCTCTTTTTCTATCCCTCTTTTCTTTGAAATCAAATCTTTACAAATAAATGTTGCAGATCCGGTTTTTTCATGGTATATTTGTGCTCATGAGAAAAAAATTTACACATCACCATATTTTATCTGGCGGTCTTTTTGTCTGTGGCCTTATTGTTGGTCTCTTTTTAATCTTTGGGCAATCTAAAGAATCAAAGAGTAGCGTTTCTATGCTTGATGCTGAGGATCCTCCCGCGGAAAGCCGTGTTTACGCACAAAAAATTGAACGTTCTGTGATGGATCTATTCACAGGCGTTAATCGTATTGAGCTTCATGTCAAACCAGGTGATACGCTTTCTTTGTTGCTTGAAAAGGCGGGGGTTTCTGTTGAACAACGTCATGCGTTGATTCGTTCTTTGGATGGTGTTTTTGATATTCGTGGCCTTCGACCACAATCTGGCACGCGATCAGGGGATCTTGTTCGTTTGCATTATACGGATGGCGATTCTGAAGGTTTAATTGATCTTGAAAAAGTCGAAATTTATCGTTCTTCTGTGGAACGTTTTTTTGCTGAAAAAGAGGGTGACGGTTATACAGCACGGGAAGAAATTTTTGATCCGGCGATTAAAGTCGTTCGCAAAGATGGTATTATTGGTTCGGGCCAAAGTTTTAGTTTGATTGCCCAGTCTCAAGGCATTCCTTATAATATTATTGATCAGTTTTATGATATTTTAGGATTTGATCTCGATTTTGAACGAGATATTCGTGCGGGGGATTCTTTTTCTGTTTTATATGAAGCGAAGTATGGTCCAGATGGTGAATATTTGGGCGATGGCGCTTTTCTTTATGGTGAATTTAAAAATGGTGGAAAAACATTAAAAATTTATCGTCATGAAAATAAAGATGGCAAAGTTGCGTATTATAATGAAACGGGTAAAGGGGCGCAAAAAGCCTTAAAACGTACACCGATTAAAGCGCGTATTTCATCTGGATATGGTATGCGTCGTCACCCTATTTTAGGTTATCGTAAAGGACACACGGGGGTTGATTTTGCGGCTGGACGTGGGACGCCTATTCCTGCTGCGGGATCTGGGACGATTGTTTATCGTGGTACCCGTGGTGGATATGGGAAATATATTAAAATTCGCCATAATGGGACCTATGAAACAGCCTATGCACACATGAGTAATTATAAGCGTGGCCTTGGTGTTGGATCTCGTGTGAGCCAAGGGCAAATTATTGGATATGTCGGATCAACAGGTCGATCAACTGGGCCACATTTACATTATGAGATATTAAAAAACGGACGTCATGTGAACCCATTGCGCGTGCGTATGCCTTCTGTTGAAAATTTAAAGGGTGAAGAATTAAAACGTTTTGTCGCGAATCGTGAAAAAGTAAGCGTTCAATTTGCCTTGCTTGGGGATTCAATGCAAAAATATGCAAAGGCTTTCTTAAACGATTAATGCCTGTATCCAACCGACTTATTGGAATTGATTACGGTGAGCGCACAATTGGGCTCGCCGTTTCTGATGAAAGACTCTCTATTGCCCTTCCTTTAAAACAATTTGAAAATAAAGGCACAAAGGCTTTTATTTCGGATCTTTCTAAGATTATTAAAGATTATCATATCGGTTCCTTTATTTGGGGGATGCCCTATCAATTAGATGGTACTCGGCGTCCTTTATGTGATAAAATTGAAAAAATTGCGATAGAAATTTCGAACCACTTTCAGTTGCCGTATCATTTTATTGATGAACGTATGACCAGTAAAACCATTGAACGTGATTTAATTGAGGCAGATTTATCGCGTAAAAAACGTTCGAATCTGTTAGATAAATTCGCCGCGACACAAATTTTACAAACGGCTTTAGACCAGAAAATAGGATAATTATGATTCAAACACCTGCAATTTGTTATGTTCAACATGATTTACCAAAAGATTTTAAGCTGCAATCCAATATTGTGGCGATTGATTGTGAAATGACAGGGCTTAGTCTGACTGAAGATAAGCTTTGTTTATTGCAAATTTGGGATGGGGTAGGGCCTGTTTATCTTGTTCAATTCTCGGATGGTTATGATGCGCCGCGCTTGAAATCCGTGCTTTCAGACGAATCGATTCAAAAGATTTTTCATTATGGACGTAAAGATCTTTCGTTTATTGCGACATTTCTTTCTCCGGTTAAAGGCCCTCTTTTTGATACGAAAATTGCGTATCGTGTTTTAAAACCGACCGATCCTATTAAAGCTTCTTTGAAAGAATTGGCTAAATTATATGCCAATATTGATCTTGATAAAGGTTTTGCCGTGTCTGATTGGTTTGCCAATCCCTTGAGCAAAGAACAGATTAAATATGCGGCCGAAGACGTTCTTTATTTGCATGAAATGGCAAAAAATATGACTGACGCGTTGAAACAGGCTGGAAAATGGTCTTTGGCACAGGCGTCATTTGCCTTTATTCCTCTTCTAACTCAGTTAGATAGAGAAGTTGGGGATGAGTTCTATCGCCTCTTTAAATATAACTAAATTTGTTCTTTTTTGTTCTGTGGGAAATTTATTCTGCTGATGTTATAGGCAATTTTGCACACATTTGACGTACCCTAATTGTACGTCTTTGTGTTTAAATCACCTCTTCGATCATACATAATTCATTTCGTTGTAATATGTTGATCTCGTTTTATATGTGTTAAATCTTTTTCTATACAGAATTTAACTTTCTGTTTTTTAGGGCTAAGAGAGAATTTCAACTCTCTCTTAGATTGTTATTTTTTTCTTTTTTATTTCAGACGTTTAGTTTAGAGTTGTAATTTTTCGTAATTTATTCTTTTGTTTTTCTCTTGCAATCTTTTTGTTTCTATGGTTTCGTATTTGTATATAGTTTATATTATTTGTTTAATATGAACGCCAATTATAAGGAGAAACTTATGAAAAAAATTAGTTTACTTTCACTCGTTGCTGTT
>JAFGVS010000037.1 GCA_016937865.1 Alphaproteobacteria bacterium | reverse complement strand
TTATACTTTCCTGGTTTTGTCCAATGCTCTAAAATGGTTTCAAATAAAAAATCATGCACATTAACTTCTATGCCGATTTCTTCTTTGATTTCGCGTTTTAATGCGTCTTCTATTGTTTTATCTGTTTTTTCAATATGTCCGCCAGGAATGGTATAATATTCTTTAGAGTCTTTATTTCGATAAAGTAAAATAAATTTATCGGTATTTACTCTAATAATCCCACGAGCTGCATAAGAAATAATGTCCATTTTATTCCGTTTCAAAAGGCTCTGTATGTATCGTTCCATTGGGAGAAAGCGTTATTTTTTCTACTTTTAATTTGGCATTCTGAAGTTTTTCTTCACAGACTTTTTTTAAGGCCATGCCTTTTTCATAAAGGGTCACAACGTCTTCCAATTTGACTTCAGCAGAATCCATTTTTTGAATGATTTCTTCCAATTGCTTCATCGCGTCTTCAAATGATAATTTAGTGAGATCCACAGTTTCCACCTCCACAACATCCACCAACACGCTTGCCGTGGCAATTTTTTTCAGGGTTAAAATTTGGTGCCCAAATCGCGATTTCATCTTTGGCTTCTTGGGCTTCACCAGAAGCGTGAAGTAAGTTCATGACGGAACGTTGTTGTAATGCGGCAACTTCTTTTGAATCTGTTGAATACATCCCGCGAATAGAACTTGGGTCGGCTTTGACAGGATAGGTATCGCCAACGATTTTACGAACAGCTTTGACGGCATTTGGTCCGGTCAATATCATTGTAATAATTGGGCCGGCTTGTAAATAATCGATCAGTTGATCGATGACGATTTGACCGAGTTTAAGTGCATCTTCGGTACCGTAAAAATCAGTTGGGTTTAATCCCATTGCTTTATAGTCGTCGCGAACATAACCACCGATTTTGTTTTTCCAAACATCATCTTTGTTATAGTGTTGACGTAGTTTTGTTTCGTCGGCGTATTCAATGCGTTCCATATGTGAGATTTCTAGTCCAACATCTTCAAAGCGTTGTAGGATTTTTCCAACAAGTCCACGTCCAACTGCATCTGGTTTAAAAATTACAAAAGTATTCTCTATCATTTTTTTCCTTTTTTGATTTTATGTTTATTTGATTAGAATTGATATCTGGCTTTAACTTGGAAAAGATTTCCATGAAGCGTTAGTTCATCTTCTGGGTCATCCCAGTCATCGTCGCTTTCGTTTTCTGAGGCGATGAGGCTTCTCCACTCTGCGCTTATTTTAACAGGGCTTTGTGGGATGTCTATGTCAACGCCGAGCATGGCTTGGAAAAGCGTGCAACCGTGTGTACCGGATTGGTATATAGATTGATTGGGATAGTTTATATCCATCCATCCAAACCCAAGTCCTAGACCGATGTATGGGCGAATATACTTTATAGGCAAACCGGCATATCCGTTGAAAGCCAGTGCATTTAGGCGTGTACTGCTTTGGTGTTGGCTTCGAACACCATCTGTGCGCATGTGTAATAATTCGGCTTCTGCACGGAATACTTGAAAAAATGTTCCACCACCAAAGATAGAAAAAAAGTCTTCTTCGCGTGGATCTCCCCTGAATTTGTCGTCTCCATTAATCGAGTTGACCCATCCATATCCTCCACCAAAATAAACACCTGGAATTGGTTGCAATGTTTGAGGGGGTGTTTGGGCCCAAGCAGAAGTTGCGATTAAACTGAATAATAAAGTGAGAATTTGTTTTTTCAAAGTAAACTCCTTTTTTTCAATCTTATACCTTTTGAAGAATGGGAATCAAGTGGAAATAAGGTTTTTAAAATATTGCGTATAATTTCTTTTATTATTATCGTTTTTAAGTGTTTCTTTTTGTGTTTTTAGGGATTTTAAAAATCTTTTTCATTCTTTTTAATTTTTCTTGTCTTTGGTTGTTTTTGTTTATATTTATTAATTTGTTATGATGTGTTATTCGTGAAAAAACTTATATATTTTTTCGGCGATTTTAAGGTCGATTCCCTCAATGTGTTGGAGATCTTTTATTTTTGCGTCTTCTATGTTTTTAATGGATCCGAAATGGTTGAGTAATTTTTGTCTTTTTTGCGATCCAATGCCTTTAATTTTATCTAGTTCAGATTCGAAATTTTTGTTTCTACGGCGGTGACGTTGGAATGAAATAACAAATCGATGAACCTCATCTCGAAGTTGTTCTAGGAAGTATAAATTTTTACCAATTAAGTGATGTGGTGTTCCATCTTTTGCATAGATGGTTTCTTTTCCTGCGTTCCGATTTTCGCCTTTTGCAATTGTCAGCACGTTTATGTTTTCTAAATCCAATCTTTTAAGAACCTCATTTGTGATGTTCAATTGTGTGCGTCCGCCGTCGATTAAAATGAGATCGGGGAGGGTGTTTTCAGTCTTGGCTCTGGTGTAGCGCCGGGTTAGAACTTCTTTCATTAGATCAAGGTCATTTCCACTTTTAATGTTGTCTAATTTAAATTTTCGATAGAGTTCTTTTTCAAAACCATTGGGGCTTGCGACAATCATGGCGCCAACAGCATTTGTCCCTGACAAGTGTGAATTGTCGAAAACATCTATTCTTTTTAGCTCTTGGAACTTGAATATTTTTTCTAAGTTTTTGAAATCTATTTCGAATGTTTTTTTGCTTTTCCGCATGAATTCATTCTTTGTAGCTTCCTGTAAGTTCGTTAAATATTTTTTCTTTTCTCCTTTTTGAATTTGATGTATTTTTAAAGAAAAAGTTTCCTCAAACATTTTGATAAAATCGGCTGATGTTTTTTCCAGTATAAAAACGTTTTTAGGTCTTGGGTTTTCAGAATAAAAAAGTGGTAAAAATTGTTCTAATGTTTCACTTTCTTTTAGATCCTCTATATTTGATAGCCACTTGAATGTTTGTCCAATATTTAAACCATTCTGTATTTTGAAAACACTGATGCATCCCGCTTTTCCTTGTTGATATAATGTAATCAAATCGGCAGTTTTATTTTCGAATATATTTAGTTTTCCTTGTTTGAATATCGTGTTTAGATGTTCTATGGAATCCCTGTAGTACAGGGCTCTTTCATAGTTTTCTTGTTCTGATTCTTTTTTCATTTTTTCCGAGAAAAGCTTAATGATATCTGTTGTTTTTCCGCTGAGGAAGTCTATGGCTTTTAATTTGATGTTTTTATAATCTTCTAATTTTATTTTTTGACAACATGGGCCAGAACATCTTTTGATTTCATAAAGTATGCATGGCCTTGTTCTGTTCTTGAAAAAGGTATCTGAGCAGGTTCGTATTTGAAAAACTTTTTGGATTAATTTGATGGTTTCATTTGTGGCTTGTACAGATGCGTATGGACCAAAATAATCAATCCCTTTTTTCTTTTTCCCACGATATTTGAATAGGCGGGGGTAGTCATGATTAGAAAGAGCTAGATAGGGGAAAGACTTATCATCTTTCATTAAAATATTGTAGGGCGGATTATATTCTTTGATCCAATCCGTTTCTAAAAGAAGTGCTTCAGATTCTGTTTGTGTTTTTATTGTGATAATATTGGCTGATTCCAAAATCATTTTTTGGAGGCGTTTTGAAAGCGCGGTTAAATTCATATAAGATCGAAGCCGGTTTTTTAGGTTTTTGGCTTTTCCAACATAAAGGATTTTTCCGCTTTCGTTTAGAAAACGATATACGCCAGGTTTGTTTTCAGCGTTTTCTATAATCTTTTTTAGGTGTTCAATCGTTTTCATCTTTTATTTAGACTTCTTTTGTGATATACTGTCTACGTTAACATTATATAGTCAAATAATACAATTATATTTTGTTAGACTATAAAAGGAGAAACTAATGAGTTTTAGTATAAAAAAACGTGAAAGCGGCCGAACCATGATTGAAATGCTCGGTGTGCTTGCAATTATTGGTGTTTTGACCGTTGGTTCTATCGGTCTGTACTCTATTGCGATGCGGAATATGAAACGTTCTCAGGTTATACAAGATGTTCAGTTGCTTGTACAAGAAGTTCGTTCATTGTATGCGAATGCTATCGATTATTCTGATATTAATAATGGTGTGATTGTAGCCTTGCAAATGGCAGAAAGAAATCCTTTTGGTGGGGTCTATAATATTGTTCCTAATCAACAGGATAGTACCATTTTTGAAATTCATATGACTGGATTATCTAAAGAAAATTGTTTGTATTTCAGTATTTATAATTGGAATGATTCTGTTCTGTATAATAAACAAGGTCGTGGTGGTGCGACAGCGAATCCGCCTTCATGTAACAGTGCACAGGGTGACAATCGTATTGTTGTTCTTTATCGATAAAATAATTGGATAAAAGAGAAGCACCTAGGTGCTTCTTTTTTTATTTATAGATTTTCAGCTAGTTTTGCAATTTCAATATAAATTTGTTCTGTCGACATGTGCATTTTATGTCTGACATCTTCTGGTTTTCCAGAATAACCAAATTCTTCTATTCCAAATACAAAATCTGCGTATTTGTACCATGCGTTAGGTGTGCTAGATTCAATAGCAATCTTAAAAGCACCAACAGGCAAGACTTTTTGTTTGTAGGTTTCGTCTTGTTTATCAAAAATTTCCTGACATGGCATAGATAAAACACATGTGTAGATGCCTCTGTTTTTGAAGAGCATTTCTGAGATTGCAAGGGCCTTTTTTACATCAGAGCCAGACGCAATCAAAATAATATCGGATTGGCTACAGCTTTTGATTATATAGCCGCCACGTCGGGATAGATTGTTATTAGCTTGACTACGTACTAAAGGTAATTCTTCTCTCGAAAGTGCAAGAATGGAAGGTGTTTTTGTTTCTTCGAAAGCGATTTCAATACACTCAATAGCTTCGATTGAGTCACACGGTCTAAATACATTTAAATTCGGGACAGCGCGTAAACTTTCCAGATGTTCAATCGGTTGATGTGTCGGACCATCTTCTCCGACTTCAATGCTGTCATGTGTGGCAACATAAATAATGGGTTGTTTCATTAAGGCTGCCAGGCGAACAGCTGGTTTCATATAATCGAGGAACATCATGAATGTGCCTCCATAGGGGCGGAATCCATACAAAGATAAGCCGTTCATAATGGCCCCCATCGCATGTTCGCGGACACCATAATGTATATAGTTCCCTTTTGCGTCATTTGGTGTAATTGGGCTCATTTCTTTGATGGATGTTTTGTTTGAAGGTGTTAAATCGGCGGAGCCTCCAATTAAGTTTTCAAATTGCCCTAAAAGTGCTGGTAATGTGCTTTGAAATGT
Source organism: Alphaproteobacteria bacterium (assembly GCA_016937865.1). Classification (GTDB taxonomy): domain Bacteria; phylum Pseudomonadota; class Alphaproteobacteria; order Rs-D84; family NBLK01; genus NBLK01. The sequence goes on along the minus strand of JAFGVS010000037.1, from coordinate 1,823 downwards.
TGAGCGAGTTGCTTCCTTTTTCTGATTTTCTAACTTTGCTTGTTTTAATTCATTTAAACTTTTTTCAAAAGAGTCAACTTTTACCGGTTTTTTCTGATGTTGTTTGCTATATTGTTCCATCCAATGATTATATTGTTCTATTGATCTTTTTCCAATATTTCGCCATTCGTTTAAAATGTCTTTTGGGACATCAAATGGGACAGGCGATTCCTCTAAATCTTGTGCCATTTGTACACGCAGTGCGCCACCAATAGGGGAGCCATGCGACTTTTCTGATCCTTCTAGTTCGGTGCAGCCTTTTGCAATAATTGTTTTGCAATCAATAAATACAGGGGTCTGGGATGTTTGAGCCTTTACTAAAGCTGTTTCGATGGATTCTGTATCATGTGCATCGCATTTAAGTGTTTTCCAACCAATGGACTCAAAGCGCATTTGCATGTTTTCGGATCGTGCTAGTCGGACATCTCCGTCGATTGTAATGCTGTTATTGTCCCAGAGCACAATTAAGTTGTTAAGTTTTTGATGCCCAGCAAATGCGGTTGCTTCGTATGAAAGACCTTCTGCAAGGCAACCGTCGCCAACGATTACGTAGGTTTTATGATTAATCCCAGATTCTGGTTTTCTTTCACGGGTGATTTTTTCGCCGAGAGCAATACCTACCGCTGTGGCAATTCCTTGAGCTAAAGGGCCAGTTGTCGTTTCTGTTCCGTTTAATAAGCCATATTCGGGATGTCCTGCGGTCTTTGAATTGATTTGACGGAAATTTTTGAGTTCATCTAAAGTGCAGTCTTCATAACCTGTCAAATAAAATAAAGAATAGAGGAGGGCACTTGCGTGACCATTTGAAAGAATAAAACGATCACGATTTGGCCATTTCGGATCTTCCGGATTAAAATTTAGATGTTTTGAAAATAAGACAGTTGCCAGGTCTGCCAGACCAAGGGGTGCCCCTGGATGTCCAGAGTTTGCCATATTAACCATATCTACACTTAAAAAACGAATAGCATTTGCTAGACGATTTAATTTATTTTGTTTCTCCACCACTTTCTTCCACTTTTATTTTTTTATCCAACTCTGCAATTAATGAATCCATACCATTGTGGCCGTTTTCTGTTGCTTTTTTAATTAATGCATTATAATCATTCTTCAAGGTTAGACTCATGCTGATTCCACTGATAATCACATCTACAATACGAAATCCTTCTTCAGCCTTATAAATACGCCATTTAATTTCAATCGGTTCTTTTTTTTGATCCTTTTTATCAGTGACTTTCATGTTTACAAAGACTTGTTCTTTTCCGGATGATTTTTCAGTTCCAATCATCGAAATTTCCTGGCTGTCATAACTGTTTAGGATGTTGGTAAAGCGTTGGATCTGAAACTCAACAAAGAGTGTTTTAAAAGCGTCTTTTTGGTGTTGTGTGGCTTTTTTCCAATGTTGTCCAAGTATGAATGTGCTGATTTTTTGGATATCCATTTTGTCGATTAGAATATCGCGAACAAGAATGTATTTTTTCTCTCGACTGATTTTTGTATTCAGGATTTCTGTGTTGATTTTTTTATATACACCCTCAACAAAAGTGTAGGCCTTTTTTGCGTTTCCTTCACTCATTTTTGCAGGTGCGATGGATGATGTGAAAAATGTTATTAGGATTGTTAATAATAATAATTTTGTTTTCATAAAAGTTTATCCTTTTTATAATATAGATTGAACTATAATGTAAACGATAGTCTATCCTTTATTCTGTTTCAAGGGGTTTTTAATAAAAAAAATACCCCGCATGGTGCAGGGTATTTTAAACGAATTTAAATTTTATTTATCA
>JAFGVS010000036.1 GCA_016937865.1 Alphaproteobacteria bacterium | reverse complement strand
TCCCCTAAAATATCTTTTAATACAGATCCAGATTCAGCGGGTTTATCATATTCCTTCAGAACTTTCTTTTGTTCTTCTGTTTCATGTGCCTTGATTGAAAGCTTTGTCATTCCATCTTTTAATGTGGAAAGAACTTTGGCTTCAACGGTTTCACCAACTTTAAATTTTCCAAGATCACAATCGGCTTTGCTTTGCGCTAGGTCCATTTTTGAAATCATTCCTTTTGCACCATCAAACTCTACGATTAAGGCATTGTCTGTTATTTCCGTAATTACGGCTTTGGCAACTTGACCTTTTTTCGCAGACGCGGTGGCTGCAGATTCTGTGCGATCTTCAACGGCATGTTTTAAGCTGAGAGAAATGCGTTCTTTTTCTGGTTTGATATCCAAAATTTTGGCTTTGATTTTATCCCCAATTTTATATTCTTTGATGGCTTCTTCGCCAGATTTATCCCAGTCAAGATCTCCGATGTGCACCATTCCATCAATTTCGTCGTTTAGGCCAATAAATAGTCCAAACTCCGTGATGTTTTTAATTGTTGATTCAACAATATCGCCAATGGCATGTTCTTTTGTATACGCATCCCATGGATTTGGCTTGCATTGTTTTAGACCAAAAGATAGGCGACGTTTTTCAGTGTCAATTTCAAGCACTTCTACTTCAACGGTTTCCCCTTCTGAAACGATTTTGCTTGGGTGAATATTCTTTTTCGTCCAGCTCATTTCAGACATGTGGATAAGGCCTTCTAGGCCGCTTTCTAATTCAACAAAAGCTCCATAATCTGTAACACTTGAAACTTTCCCAGTTAGGCGACTTCCTACTTTTATTTTTGCAAATTCTTCTGCCCATGGATTGTCTGTTAATTGTTTTACACCCAATGAAACGCGTTGTGTTTCTTTGTCAAATTCGATGATTTTAACATCTAGCTCTTGTCCAACTTTAAGGATTTCTTTTGGATGGTTTACACGTTTCCAAGATAGGTCCGTGACATGCAATAGTCCGTCTAGACCACCAATATCAACGAATGCTCCGTAATCGGTAATGTTTTTCACAATTCCTTTTACAACAGAGTCAACTTTCATGTTTTGTAAAAATTCTTCACGGTTTGCGCGTTGTGTTTTTTCAAGTACAGCGCGACGTGAAACAATAACGTTTGCGCGTGCGCGATCCATTTTGATGACTTTGAATTCTTGTTTTTCAGATGGAATTTCTATTTTTTCATTTGGACGTGTGCCGGCATGTGATCCTGGCATAAAGGCTTGAACGCCGTAAACATCGACAATAAATCCACCACGTACGTTTTCAATAATAGATCCTTCGATCGATTCACCATTCGCAATTTTTTCTTCCAAAATAACCCAGGCTTTTTCACGACGGGCTTTAGAGCGAGATGCGATAACGCTTCCGGTTGGACCTTCGTAACGTTCAACGTATACGTCGACAATATCGCCAACATTTACTTCGTCGCCACCGAATTCGCGTGGTGAAATGATTGATTCTGTTTTAAGACCAACATCTACATGGATCCCGGCTTTGTCTACAGCAAGAACGGTTGCTTTTGTTAAAAATCCTTCACGTGGTGCAGAATCTGCTTGCGTTAAAAGGGCTTCGAAGGACGCTGCGTCCATTAGTTTTTCATCAGACATATGTTTTGTTTCCTATAATTTTCGGTCATTCATTTTATGGACGCTATGCGCGATTTTTCGGACATCATTCGACGTATCACAAATATACGTCTTCGCCCTTAAATCACGCCTTTCGTCTCATAAAACCACGGAATAATATCCGCTTGAATGACGTTTTTTTTCTAAATCTCGTTTTTATTTTGCAAAAAATTTATTAAATTCTTTCCTTAGAAATACGAAAAACGTATTTAGATATTGCTTGGCTCAATCAAAGATGATTAAGGCTTGTACGTGTTACATGCGGCCTTATGGAACGTACCATCCGTAAAAGGCAAGGGGATGATAAGGGATTTTATTTTCAGAGTCAATACAATAGCGTAGTTTTTCAGATCGTTGTATGCTATAATCAACCCGCATGGAGATTTTTTAATATGCTATCATATCAACATACTTTTCACGCGGGGAATGCCGCCGATGTTCATAAACACTCGATTTTATGCCGGCTTTTGCGGGCGTTACGCGTTACGAAGAGCAATATTGTTTTTGTGGAAACCCATGGCGGACGTGGAAAATATCATTTGAAAAGCAAGGAAGCCTTAAAAACGAGGGACTTTATATCGGGCGTTGGGCGTTTGCAAAATCCGAAAAATCCATTTCCATTTGCGGTTTCAAAGGATTATATCGGGGTGATCAAAGATTTGAATCATGGTGCGTTCGAGCCATTATACCCAGGTTCGCCGTTGTTGGCTTATCGAATGCTGGGGGATCGTCATACGCTTCATTTATTTGAAAAACATCCGCGGGAGTTTACGGTACTGATTCAGACTTTTCGGCGTTATCCGTCTGTGCAATGTCATTTCGAAGATGGTTATGCGGGCGGATTGGCGGTTTCCATCCCGAAGGAATCGTTGCCCATTTTCTTTATTGATCCGAGTTATGAAATTAAGGACGAATATAATACCGTTGCGGATTTTGTAAAAAAGTTAAACCAAAAAAGAGCCGATGCGGTGGTCGCTATTTGGATTCCGATGTTGCCACAAGCTCGACATCTTGCTTTGATGGAAACACTCAAAGAGTCCTTCCCGAAGATTCTTTTTTATGATTTTCAATGGAAAAAACAACCTGAAGAAAAAGGCATGTACGGCAGTGTGATGGCGATCCTCAACGCCCCCGAGTCTTTTATGTCATGCATTTAGTTGAAGTGGTGGGCGTCCAGGACAAAATCGGAACTATTTTATTGGCGTGTTTTTGCGATTCCGATTTTTACTAAAAATAATTCCCCAAACTATTTTCGTGATGGAAAAAAACTTCTCAAGGTTTGAGTTCTTTATACACCTCTAAAAAATGTATAAAAAAATGCCCCAGAGGGACATGTTTTTATTTCAATGGTGGGCGTAACAGGACTCGAACCTGTGACCTCTACAATGTCAATGTAACGCTCTAGCCAAGCTGAGCTATACGCCCGTAAAGGTGATGTCATTATAAACACTCAATTTGAAAAATCAAGCGGAACTTCATTGTTTATCTTTAGAACATGAATGCCTTTAATTGTTTCAGAATCTTCAATTCCTTTTAGATATTTTAAGAATGAAACTTCGCTTACGCGATCATTTAACTGACTGGCATGGCGAAAGACGGGGCCGTTTTTTGTATGGATTAAAAATCCAACATGGGAAATGTTTAAGGCTGTTCCAATGGCTATTCTTAAATCCCAGTTTGGTCTCACAATGCTAATGATTGAGCCCGTTGGAATACGGTTGATTAAGTTAGAATCGTTAATTACACTTTCGGTTGGAATATAGGGGATAGAGACATAATTGTCCTTTACTTTGTCTCCGGTATGTAAGAAATAGGCCGGTTTTAATTTTTTATACCATTCGGATTTTTGAATGAAAGCCGTTGCTGTTTTGTATTTCCCTGGGGCAAGTTCTTTTGTAATGTCGGTGACATATCCTTGTTTGATATTATTGGGAATCCAATCTGCGCTCATGAAGTGATTGCGTGTTGGAAAGGAAACTTCTCCGTTTTTATAGCGAATTTTTTGTAATATTTGTTCAAACTTTTTTTGTTGTTTTCAGAAAAATAAATAGCCATAACAGTTTCGACATATGTCAGACAATCAAAACGATCAAATCGGAATAGAGGATCTTTGTCATAAAGAGCGTTCGGGCCTTCTCCAAGTGGACTGTCTTGGTAGCGTATCCCAATGAATTTTTCACTGTGCTGTTCCAAGTCTTTGATGTTGTACATCGGTTTTTCTTTTGAGATGCATCCGATACATACGGCAAATAGTATTAAAAGTATTTTTTTCATTTTTAGTAAACCTTAAAAGAGGGGAAAATCCCCTCTTTTTATTTTAATATTTTAAATCTAGTTGTTTAACACAATCGATGGCCTGTTCTTGTGTTATATTTGTTGTTTTTTCCAGGTCTTTAATTAATTCGCAAACTGTTTTGTGTGTTTCTTCTTTGATGTTCTTGGCAACTGACTTTGCTTGTGCCTTATCTCTTACGCCACACTTGTTTTCAATAAACCGCCATAGTTGCGTGATTTCGTTTTCTATGACACCACCCGCAACACCACCAACAACAGCACCTCCGCTTGCGCGTAAAATCGCGTTGTTGCGGCGTTTTTTATGGTATTCTTCAAAAAGTTCTTTGTTGCATGTGTGTTTTCCAGCTTTGACATATGCCGTTTCTAAGACTTCGGCGCCTTTGTCTTTTTTAAGTTCTATTTTAAAGGAGCAATCGTTTGTTGTGCTGTCATAAATACCATCCATCGCAAGACATTTGTTGAAACGCATTAAGGCGTGATTTTTTGCTTTTATATCAAGGCCACCACATTCTTCTTTTTCAATTTGGATCATTGTATTGCATGGTGATCCTGGGTTTTTCGCACACGTTTGTAAGGTTAAGTTAAATGCATTTAGATAACATGGCGTTGTTGTGGGCAATGTTTCAAAGAACGGTTGCACGGTGAAGATGCCTTTCCACTCAGTCAGGACTTTGTCTTTCAAGAAACAAGATGGTTTTTTAGATGGGATGAGTCCCAGTAAAAATCCGCTGACGCCACCAACCGTTGCCCCCTTTGTCCAAGTTTCTTTTGAGGGGACGATATAAACGCCTTCTGCTTTATAGGGGTTTTCTGATTGATATTTTTGTGGGTCTGTAGAACCTGCTAGGCATGGATCTTCTGCGTGGGTTATGAGTGGGCTAAACAATATAAATGTTAACCATAGAATTTTTAGTTTCATCACGATTTCCTTCTCTTTAATAAGAAATTACGCGAAAGCTGAAATTGAATCAAGCACTTTTTTATAGGATAAAAAAAGCGCCCGAAGGCGCGATCTTATTTTAATTTTTTTTGATATCAATTTTGAGTCCCAGTTCCTTGAGCTGGATGTTTTCCGGCAGGGCGGGGGCACCCATCATTAAATCTTCTCCGCGTTGGTTAATTGGGAAGAGAATAACTTCACGTAAGTTTGGCTCATCGGCCAACAACATAACCATGCGATCAATGCCAGGTGCGCAGCCTGCGTGCGGTGGTGCGCCATATTTAAAGGCATTTAACATGCCGCCAAAACGTTCTTCAACAACCTCTTTCTTATATCCGGCAATTTCAAAGGCGCGATACATAATGTCTGGGCGATGATTTCGTACAGCACCGGAAAGGAGTTCAAATCCGTTGCAGACAAGGTCGTATTGATCTGCAAGGATATCGAGAGGGTCTTTTGTATTTAGTGCCTCTAATCCACCTCGTGGCATTGAAAATGGGTTGTGTGAAAAGTCGATCTTTTTGTTTTCTTCGTCATATTCATAAAGTGGGTAATCCACAATCCAGCAGAATTTAAATATGTTTGGATCAATTAGGTCTAATTCGTTGCCTAATTTAGCTCTCACTTTTCCGGCAAATTCTTGCGCCTCTTTTTTAGGTGCGCAGACAAAGAAAACCGAGTCGCCGTCTTGTAGGTTTCCAACTGCTTTGATTTTTAGAATTCGATCGATATCTAAATTTTTAGCAATCGGTCCTTTTGATTCGCCGTCGGCAAATGTGATGTATCCGAGTCCTTTTGCGCCTTCATCTTGGGCCCATGAATTTAATTTATCAAAGAAGCTGCGTGGGCGATCTGATGTCTTTGGTGCTGGGATGGCTTTTACCACAAAACCACGTTCAATTAAATTTGAGAATATAGTAAAAGAGCTGTCTTTAAATTCTTGAGTTGTATCAAAAATTTCAAGTGGATTTCGCATGTCTGGCTTGTCGCTCCCATAGCGTTCCATGGCTTCTTCAAAAGGGATGTATGGGATGTTTTTTTCGACTGTTTTTTTACCTTTGAACGCTTCAAATAATGCTGGTATGACGGCATTGGCAACAGCGAAAACATCTTCTTGTGTGGCGAAGGCCATTTCCATATCGAGCTGATAAAATTCAAGCACGCGATCGGCCCGTGTGTCTTCATCGCGGAAGCAAGGGGCGATTTGGAAATATTTATCAAAACCAGCCACCATCGCCAGTTGTTTAAACTGTTGTGGGGCTTGCGGCAATGCATAAAATTTTCCTTTATGCATTCTAGATGGAACTAAAAAGTCCCGTGCGCCTTCCGGAGAAGAGGCGGTTAAGATTGGTGTTTGTAATTCGTTGAATCCAAGTCCCCACATTTTTTGTCGGAGGAAGCGAATAATTTGATCTCGCATTAAAATATTGTTACGCAATTTTTCACGACGCAAATCAATGTAACGATATTTTAAACGTAAATCTTCGGGATATTTCTCATCTCCTGCCACTTGTATTGGCAATATTTCACTCGAAGAATGAATCTCAACATTTTGAATCTTAAGTTCAATTTCGCCCGTTTTTAAATCCTTGTTGATTGTCTCTGGAGTGCGCTTTAAAACTTCGCCTTCAAGGCTAATAACGCTTTCTACGCGAAGGTTTTCGAGCATTTTGAAGTTTTTATCGCTTTTATCGATGACGCATTGTGTTAGGCCTTTATGATCCCGCAAATCAATAAAAAGAAGGCTTCCGTGGTCTCTTTTTTTGTGAATCCATCCTGCAATTTTTGCTGATTTCCCAACGTGTTGTGCGTTTAGTTCTCCGCATGAATGTGTGCGATATTGTGCCATAATTTATATGTCCTTTGATTTTTTTATTAAAAGCAGCTCGATCTTAAGTGAAATGATGTTAAAAAGCAATCTTTAATAAATGAAAATTGTTTGAAATATATATTGCTTGACTCAATTGTTCTAGCATGCTATAACACTTTTTATGTTTAGTATTGAAAAAGCTTTCTTGTCTCTTACAACAGAAAAAGAGATTGTTAATTTCCTGAAGGATTTAATAACGCCTGTTGAGTATCGGGAAATTCGGGCTAGGTGGAAAATTGCACAGATGCTAAATTCAACAAATAAATCTTATCGGGAGATTTCCGAAGAGTTGAAAGTTGGTCTTGCGACGGTTACGCGTGTGGCTCGATTTTTAAAAGATGAGCCTTTTAAGGGGTATCAACTGGTTTTAAAAAGAATGAAAAAATAGAAAATGAAACAAATGAATTTTTCTTTTACTGTTTCAAATGATACTGCGAATTTCGTGGTATGTTCTTTTTTCCATCACGCCGTTTAGGCGTCTATATTCATACTTCAAATTTTTTTCTGTTTTTTTACCTATTGGAAAATATTTATCCCTCTTCTTATATTATTCTAGCATGTTAGAACAATGATATATGTGGTGAGAAAAAACAGATGGTTAGAAAGATAAAAAAATAAAACAAAAAAACAAAAGGATAAATCATGAAAGATATTACATATAAAGTTATTTCATGGAAAGATGCAGAGGCAGTTTATAATTTGGGAAAAAATGTTGAAGCGGATCTTGATAAAAAGAATTTGAAAAACTTCTTTTCTTCTCCAACGCAAGAAGAATTAGTAAAATTGTTAGACGGAAGTACTAAAGTAATAGCTGCTTTTGAGAATGCCGAACTGGTTGGATTTATGTTGTATCGGAACACAACTTCGGATACTTTTAGAATCCCTTATCCAGAAGAATATGGTATGGGCAAAATTAGAAAAAGTATAAGCAAAGTCTCTGTTCGACCTGATTATCAACGAATGGGAATTGGAACAGAAATGTATAAGTACTTATTTGAAAACATTTATGATTCAAAATATGAAGAGCTTATGTTAGATTGTTCTGTTCAAAACTTAGGAACAATTTCAAATATTTCTAAAATGAAAAGACCTTTTTATCTCAAAGGAATTGATGATTGGGGAAAAGATGAAGGATTATTCTTTACATTCTTTTTAAATCTTCAAAATTACAAGTTAGAGAAAAAAGAATTTATACAGGAGCTAGTGTTAGATTCTTCTTTTATGAATCAGCCGTTTGATTATCAATTTCAACAAGAAAGCCTATCGCAAGTTCTAAAAGAAATGAAGGATCCTCAAGTTTTGGGAAAAATAAAAAGATTGGATAAAAATTCTGTTTTGTTTGAAATCAGCAAGTACTTAATGACTTATAAGGAATTATAAAATGGAAAAGAAAATAATGAAAAACTTAGAGAAACTCGTGTCTATAGACACGAGTTGTCCTGAGAACCAAACAAATATAGATGTGTTAAACTTTATAGAATCTATTCTACGTCCTTTGGGGTTTAATTGTATAAGAATTCCGTCCATGTCATTTGAAGGACAAAATAGTCTAATCGCCGTTTTAAACCCTGAAAATAAAAAAGGTGGGATTCTTTTGTCGGGACATATGGACACCGTTAAGGTTCAAAAGGAGGATTGGAGAACTGATCCTTTTCGTTTAGAAATTATTAATGACAAGGCTTATGGTTTAGGGACTGTCGATATGAAAGGTTTTCTAGCCTGTGTATTATCTGTCGTTTCATCGTTTCCAATTTTAAAAGTTTCGACTCCACTTTATTTGTCTTTTACATATGACGAAGAAACAACGGTTAAAAGTATTGAAGAGGTTTGTTCTTTTTTCAAAAAAAATAAATTCTCTCCGAATTTAGCTATTGTCGGAGAGCCAACTTTAATGAATGTGGCAGATTCGGGAAAAGGATATTTGGGATACACGACGCTTTTTGAAGGAAAGGAGGGGCATTCCAGTTATCCAGAAAAAGGGTTAAATGCGATTTACATGGCATCTGAATTTTCTGAAAAGCTAAAAGAAATAAATGAAATATATAAAGTATCAACATTGAATGTAGGTATGATTAGAGGAGGGGTTTCTCCAAACAGTATCCCTAAAAATTGCGTTGTTGAATGGGAAATTCGTCCAGAGACATCTTCTGACCTGAAAAAAATTCAAAAGGAGGTTTTTGAAAAAATAGACAATATTTTAGATAAATATAAAGGTGCGAAGTCAACTACAGAAATCAGAGAAAAACTTTTACCTTTTAATTATAAATTAAAAAACAAGACAAGGGACATTTGTTTGAACTCTATTCCAAAATCAAAGGCGATTAAAGGAAATGGTGCCGGAGAATCTGGATATTATCAAGAGTTGGGAATGGATGTTGTTTATTGTGGACCTGGAAATCCAGATTTTGCCCATAAAAATAATGAATATATTCAAATTTCCGAGTTAAAAAAATATTGTGTTTTTCTTAAAAAAATACTATCTTCACAAGATGAAACAAAATAATAAAAATAATTTCTCAACATTCCTGCCTCAGATTAAGGGGCAGGGGGTGTTGTTGCACATATGTTGTTCTCCGTGTGCGGTTGAGGCCGTAGATCGTATGGTTTCTCATGATATCGTTGTGCAGCTTTATTTTTATAATCCGAATATCACCAATCCGGATGAGTATCAAAAGCGTTTAAAAGAAGTTCAGAAGTTGGCCGATTTTTATAAACTGCCTTTGTTTGAAGATGTGTATAATCCCAAAGATTTTTTGTGTTCTGTTAAAGGATTTGAGAATGAGCCTGAAAAAGGGAAGCGTTGTGATCTTTGTTTTCAGATGCGTTTAAAACGTCTAAAAAATTATGCACAGGATCATAAAATAGCATACACAACTTCGGTGCTTGGGGTGTCGCGTTGGAAAGATTTTAATCAAACCGTGCGTGCGGCCACGGAGTCTTTTTTATCCGCAAATGGAACTTCCTATTTACCAATCAATTGGCGGAAAGAAGATAGCGAGCCAAAACGACTCGCCTTGATTAAGGAACGTGATATTTACGAACAAAATTACTGTGGTTGTCCGTTTAGTAAATCCTAGGCTTTTTGTTTTCTTAAAATTAAATGCACTGTGATGACACTTGCAAACATGGTTAAAGCTGGGATCAGGGTGTTTATGCTGTTCACATAAAATCCAAAAGCCCAAAGAAAGCCCCAAAGCACAAGATTTCCCCAAAGTGCCGCTGTGAGTGCTTTGTCTAATTTTTCAGATTTTTTAAACCAGTTCAATCCTGTTAGTACAAAAATTGGTGCAAAGATATAAATAACACCATAAGCGCTGAATGCAAATTGAATCAGGTCAGCGATGTAAACAGCCGTAAGTCCCATGACGGCAAGAATGCCTGTCATAATCCACCGTGATTTCCGAATATATTCTTTTTGATTGTTCTGAATATTTACTTTTGAAAAATCTTCTAAATATGTCGATGAAAATAAATAGGTTTGCGTATCAAGTGTCGACATAGTTGTTGCGATTGCAACGACAGCAATGTAAGCCAGTAAGTAGGATGAAACTGCATTTGATTTAAATAGTGCAAAAAACACATCATCTGGGTTTGTGGATGTCGGCAAGAGACCTTTGGCGGCCATCCCTAAAAAGATTAAGCTGAGCGTTAATACGGCCAAGGCAGGTGCCGCAAGCGGAAATCCCCATCGAATGACGTTTTTAGATCGTGCGGAAAAAATACGTTGCCAATTGTCAGCTAAAGAAAGAACAATAACAAATCCAATTCCAAAGAAGGCAATGTCTTGTTCGCCGATTTGAAATAGTTGTTTTAAATTAAAGACATCTGCTTTGGCTGGGGGTAGAAAAAAAGGAATCGAGATGAAAGAAATCATCAGGAAAAATTGTATAAAATCGGTTTTAATGACACTGCTATATCCGCCTGCGTATAGGTAAAGTGCAATGATGGTGGCAATAATGACAATGCCTATCCAAGGGGCATATCCAAGGATGTTTGAAAGTAGATTTCCGGCGACAAAGAGTTGCATGGAAACAACGAGAGCTGCAAAAAGGAGTACAATTGCAGAAAGGCTTTTCGCGATCTTTGGTCCAATTTGATCTCTTAACATTTGACCAACTGTGACGTAATTTTTTTTGCGGGCAATTTCACGAACGCGTTGGCCGAAATAAGCCATGAGGGATAGTCCCAAAAACATGCCTGCGACAAGCCAAAACCCACTATATCCTAATGAAAACCCTAAGCCTACCCAAAGCACAATTCCGGCGCCATCTCTGAATCCAGCAGCCAAGGATCCTATTGTTGGTATTAACCCGACGTTTCGACTGCCGATGATAAAACTATCATCTGTTTGGTTGCGTCCAGACATCCAGCCGACAAAAAGTAAAAACATAAAATAAAGCCCAAGGGCAACAAGGATAATGGTTTGTGTTGTCATTAAATTTAACTCCTAAGATTCATTGCGTTTTAATATTCAAAACGGTTCTTTTTGTTATAAGATATCTTTTAGCATTTCCATTTCTTCGGGGAAGCGCCATTTATCTTTTGAGATTGTTTTAATATCGACAAAAAAGGCTTCTTTGATTTCATGTTTGAAATGAGATGGAATCGCAAAATCGGCAACATCTTTTTCAAGTTCGCATTCAAAGAGATAAAAATCAGGATTGATGTAATGATAAAAAAGACTTTTTACAACAATGGGTTGTCCTGTCTCTTCTAATGTCTCGCGATAAGCCGTGCAGGCTGCGGCTTCACCTTTTTCGGCTGTGCCACCCGGAAAATTAAGTTTACCTGTTTTGGCTTGGCGCACCATTAAAATTTTTCCATCTCTTTGGATTAAACATCCTGCGTTGCCAATATGTTGTGTATCTGTTAAAAGAGAGTTTGGGCAAGAAACAGGAGAGGGAGTTTGAGTATAAATCCCACCGCCGATAAGAAGGGCTAAAGTTAGAAATAGGGCTGTTTTTTTCATGGTCAATTCCAGTTTGTGCAGAGCACTTCAAAATGTTTGGTTGCGTGATCGCATGCCGGGCATTTTGCTGGTGCGTTTGTGCCTTCATGGTTGTATCCACAGTTCATGCACCGCCAGATGGTTTTTTCGTCTTTTTTAAAGACATAACCTGTTTCAATGTTTTTTAAGAAGGCGTTAAAACGACGTTCGTGATACATTTCGGCTTTTGCAATTGAGAGGAATACGGCTGAAATTTGTGGAAAGCCTTCTTGTTTGGCGACTTCGGCAAATGCTGGATACATTTCTTCGTGTTCGTGGTTTTCACCCATGGCTGCAGCTTTGAGGTTTTCAGCGGTTGTGCCGATTATACCTGCTGGGAAGGATGCGGTTATTTGAACATCTCCGCCTTCCAAGAATTTAAATAAACGTTTGGCGTGTTCTTTTTCGTGATTGGCCGTTTCTTCGAAAGCCTCTTTAATTTGGCGGTAGCCTTCGGTATCGGCGATTTTGGCATAATATGTGTAGCGGTTGCGCGCTTGTGATTCACCGGCAAATGCTGTGAGTAAATTTTTTTCGGTTTGGGTTCCTTTTAATGTCATTTTGGTATATCCTTTATTTATTTAGATTTAAGTTTAAAAAAGGGACGCTGCCACCGGTGACCTGTGGCATTTTCCCGTCCCATTTTTGAACGGCTTCATATTCGACCAAAGATCTATTTTGAGATAATGCATTGGCTTTAATTCGCATTGCCTCGGATTCGGCTTTTGCTGCAATCAGTTGTTGTTTTGCTTCCTCAGAAATTTGGCGTGTTTTATTTTCCGCCTCGATAGCACGTTGTGAAGCAACTACTTTAGCTTCGATGGCGTCTTCAAACACATCAGAATAGTCAATGTTTTCAATAGAAAATCCAGTTACGGTAATATCAAGATTTTCAACAGCTATTTGCATTTGTTCTAGGATTTGTTTTCCTGCTCGTTCACGATTTTCGATTAAATCTACCGCGTCCCATTTCCCGATAATGTCTTTGACGACTTTTTGAATAAGAGGCATTAAAATAACATCTTCCCAATTTTCACCCACATTTAGATACATGTTATGAGATTTATCCTTATGAAGGTTGTAGTTAATGGAAAACAGCAGTCTTGCTTGTTGGATATCTTTGGTATAAATATCCATTGTGTTTTGAATGCGTTGTGTTTTGACATTCATTTTTACAATACGATCGATGAAGGGGAGTTTCATATGAAGGCCTTCTTTTAAGCCTATTCCAATAATTTTTCCGAAACGAACCTTTACGCCCCGATGTCCAGTTGGTACAGAAACGAATGCCCCCAAAACAAGAGATAAGAAAAATAGGGCTCCTATAATATAGCCTGTGTGTTTTGGTGTCAGGGTGAAATCTGTTTTTACGTTATATGGCTGTGACATAATGTTTCTCCTTTTGCTTTTTCTTATTGTTTATCCTATGTTTCAATAGGGTGTATTGCAAGATTTTTCTTGCT
>JAFGVS010000035.1 GCA_016937865.1 Alphaproteobacteria bacterium | reverse complement strand
TATCAAATACTGGCTTGGAGTCCTTTGGGAATGCAGAAATTGAATCAAAAAGACATAAGACTGAAAATACAACGAAATTAAAATGTAGTGGTGTTATGGTGGAGAAATTGTTGTTTTAAAACGAAGACGTACATGCGGTACGTCGAATGATGTTTGCTAAACAGAAATTTATACCCATAAGATTAATTTCCCACAGAATACGGAAAAACATCCTAGATGATTTTGCCTTCCCGCAACCGCATCGAGTAGTCGAGTTTTCGCGCCAAGTTCATATCATGTGTGGCGATTAAGGTCGTCAGGCCTTTTTCCTTCACAAGATAAATCAGCTCTTTAAAAATCTTTTCCGATGTTTTTGGATCTAGGTTTCCAGTCGGTTCGTCAGCCAGTAAAATATCTGGGTTATTTGCCAGGGCGCGCGCAACTGCCACACGTTGTTGTTCTCCCCCAGAAAGCTCAAACGGCTTATGTGTCATCCGATCATCCAATCCCATTTTAAGCAGCAATTTTTCAGCATGAACGTGTGCGGCGTTTTTGTTTTTTCCGGCAATTAATTGTGGAATCATAACGTTTTCAAGCGCGGTAAAATCTTGCAGCAAATTATGGCTTTGAAAAACAAATCCAATGGTTTTGAGGCGCAACTGTGTCCGTTTTGCTTCAGAAAGATTAGAAACGGTACGGCCTTTAATTTGAATATGGCCGTTCAAAGGACGCTCTAGTAAGCCCGCTAAATTTAGAAGCGTTGATTTCCCCGATCCGGATGGACCAACAAGCGCAACCGCTTCCCCTTTTTTGATGGTAAAAGAACTTTCATTCAGGATGGGAATTTCGATGCCACCTTGTTCAAAATGATGCGACACGCGTTCGAAATGCAACATCGCCTCCGTATTGGAATGAACACGTTTTTGGGGTGTATCTGTATTGTAAATTTTGTTTAAAATATCACTCATAGCGCAAAGCCTCCGCAGGATCTAATTTAGAAGCGCGCCATGCTGGATATAAAGCCGCCAAGAAAGTTAAAATTAACGCCATCATCACAACGGTGATGACTTCACCTGCCTCAATTTTGGCTGGTAATTTGGACAAGAAATAGATTTCTTCGGAAAAGAGGTTCAAGCCTAACATGCTTTGTAAGCCTTTCCGAATTTGTTCAATATACACACAAAATAAAATACCGGCGGTCGATCCAATTGCTGTTCCCAAAACCCCAATATAGGCCCCGGCAAAAAAGAATACACGCATCACACCATTACGGGATAATCCCATCGTGCGTAAGATCGCGATATCACGGCCTTTGTCTTTGACCAACATCACGAGCCCAGAAATAATATTGAACGCCGCCACTAAAATAATTAGCGTTAAAATAATAAACATCACATTTCGTTCAACGTCCAGCGCATTAAAATATTGGCTGTTCAAATCACGCCAATCCATGACGCGATAATCTGGACCTAAAATAACTTGGATCAGTTGTTTGGTGCGCGCACTGTCATCAGGATTTTTAATAAAGATTTCAATATGGCTCGCCGAACTTGGCATATTGAAATAAACCTGAGACGCTTCCATCGGCATAAAGACAAAGGTTGAATCATATTCATACATGCCAATATCAAATAATCCGGCAATCCGGTAAGAGCGAATCCGTGGCATCATTCCAAATGCCGTTACATTTCCTTTGGCCGATGTAATGGTAATTTCACCTCCAACCCCTAATCCAAGTTTTTGTGCCAAAGCTTGGCCGATAATCACTTCGTGGGGTTCGACTTGTTCGAACGTGGTGCCAAACAAACTTTTTTTCACAAGCGGATATTTCGCCAAATCGGACATATAAACACCGCGCACCATGCCACCGGTAGAGCGACCATTTGCGCCTAACATGACTTGGCCTTCGGTTAAAGGCACGATGTTTTCGATTTCTTTACGTGCGGTATTATTGGTCATAATGGTTTCAGCAACGTTTTTATAATTGGGCATCGCTGTGTTTGATCGCGAGTGTACGATAATATGCCCATTAATTCCCAAAATACGCGTCAGCATTTCTTGACGAAAACCATTCATGACCGACATCACAATAATAAGAGTCGCCACACCTAATAAAATCCCAAGGAGGGAAAACAAAGAAATAACAGAGATAAAATGCTCACGCCGTTTCCCTTTTAAGTAACGTCGCGCCAACATCCATTCCGTCCGGGAAAAAACCATCATTTCTTTAAATTTTGCAAACAAGTTTTTTAACATCTTTTTCCTTTTTTATATCTTTTAATCAGGATAATATTTTTTTAGAAAACTTCAATCTTTTTTGATAATAAATTATCGAATTCTATAAGCAGCCTTTTAAAACATCATTGCGATATAGACAGGATTCTTTTAATTTTCCATTCTTGTAATAGTAATACCAGGTTCCTTCTTTTTCCCCATCTTCATAATATTCTGTGTGTTCCAAACGTCCCTTTTTATCATATGCTTCAACTTCAGATGTTCCCATGTTAAACGTGCCTTTTGCTTCTAATTCTCCCGTTTCATAATACAAAAGCATCTTTCCATGTTGTAAATCTTCTTGAAAATGGGTTGAAAGGTTTAAATTTCCATTTGGATAATAGACAATTGTTTTTCCTTCTCGTTTGCCATCCTTATATTCTTGGACAAGATTAATTTTTCCATCCATAAAATACATAGTCACAGTCCCATCAGCTTTTCCATTTTTTATGTTATATTTTTTATAAAGTGTTTTGCCATCTGGGTAATATTCTGTATGTTCGCCATCTGCTTGGACTACAGGTTGCTTGTTACTATTTTCACCGCATCCTGTTAGTAGAGAAAGAGAGGTAATTAAAATAAGAAAAAATTTCATTTCATTCCTTTTTTATAAATTCTGAAACAAGTTCAAAATAATATTATTTTTTCAGAAAACCACGATCATGCAACACAACGAAATTAAGTATATGAAACGATAGGTTTGATTTTAAAACGGCATCTGCCACGTACGAAATCAAATTTAACATCCATAAAATTAATTTCCCACGTATTACTCTTCATTTACAACGCGCATGTCAACGATGTTAATGAGTCGTGGACTCAGTAAAACCATCAATTCAGCTTGCGGTGGAATAATCGTTGCTTCGCCTTTAATAAAGAAATGTGTGGGCACGCCCATAATCAAAATATTTTCATTTAATCGTGTTGGCAAATCAAAGTTGGTCATTTCCCCAGCCTTGGTGCGCAGCGCCAATTCAACATCAATATGATCTTTATCAAAATCGTATTCGCGATAAGTAGCTTGGCTTACAATACGTAAATCCGTTTCCAAACGATCTTCTTTGGAACACAGTCCAACATCAAAACGACCTTGCCATTTATTCGGCGAAATAAAAGACCCTTCTGAAATAGGAACCGCACGTCCATAAGGTTTTAAGAAATCGACAAGGGTATCTCTATTTAAGGCAGAAGAGACAACCAAAGCACGTCCGATATGTCCAAGATGAGAAGATTTTATGTCTTTACGGTTAAAGGATTGTAAAATATTCGTCCAAGGCACGCCATCGGGACTGTTTGGATAGATTCGATAAACCGTGGCATCATAGGCAATCCAGTGATTTGAAACAGCCATTTCATTCACGATTTGGCGGACTTTCTTTTCGACGAGTTTGTCTCCACGGAATAAAAGAGCGCGGTCTTCCCAATCCACGACGACATTTTTAATGCCAGCCCCACGGAGTGCATCTAAAACTCCAACAAGCAATTCGTCTGACAGTGGCACATCCAAACGCCATTTGATTTCTTCATGAAGCGTCAACGTTTTGCGACGGGCATCATAAGTGGAATAGACATTGCCAAGCTCTGTTAACATATTAACTGTTTGTGAGAGCAATCCGTCTGTTTCAGGCATAGAAACGGTTTGATAAAAAGCAGAAGAGGCCTCGATTTGAATATCTGTGTTTTCTAACAAGCAACGCAAGGCCTCATCAAGCGTTTTCTTTTCCTTAACTTTAAAAGCGGTCACTTTATAGTCTGGCAAACGATCACCCGAAATAGCCGGACGCAATAAGAATCGATCGCGATCAAACGGTTCTGTGCGGGCTAAATGTTGACGGTTTTCATCTAACGTACAACGAATAGGCCTGTCTAAGCTAAAGAGTTTGGCTTGGCGTCCCGTTTGTGGGGGTAATTTAGGATAAATTGGCACAGAGTCGATCGTCTTAACGCCTTTTTGTTGAATATCTAGGACGACGTCTTTTGACACGCGTTCTGTTTCCGTTGTTGTTTCACTAAAGCCAAAACGTTCACGGACATTCTGACAGCCCATTAAAGAAAATAATAAAGCGAAGGCAAGAAATTTAATCTTCATCATTTTTGTTTTCGTCTTTCGTTTTTGTTGCAACTTTTTCAATTTCAGCCGCCAATTGTTCCGGCGTTAAATTATCCCAATGTCCCAAAGTCAGATCGGCGTCTCCGGCATGAATATCTTTATCGCGAATATTTTTTAAGGTTTCAAGAATCGTTTCTAATTTCTTTTTACCATCAAGTGTTTTGAGC